>DAOQII010000146.1:0-6061 GCA_035339455.1 Chitinophagales bacterium | reverse complement strand
ATTTATAGAATATCGTTTTTGAAATCTTTTGAAATATTTATCGGTGATGCGGTCTTCAATATCTACATAATAGATATAAGGGTTTTTAAAGTAATTATCAATAAATTTATCATTATTAATTTCGCTTTCAGCTTCCGTCAGGTTGAATTCTTCACCATGATCTCTGTCGGCAATCAGCTCTTTCATGCGGTATTTGCGCTTGTCAATATCTTTCTGGTTGGTGTTGTAAATAATGATGATAGAAGTTAAAAAGGAAATAAATGCCAGAAGTATTAAATTGGATAAGAAACTGTAGTTAGAAAATCTTTTGAAAAAACTGCTTTCGTTAGTATAAAATAAAGAAAATGAAATAAACCATAACATTAAGAAGAGCGTATACCATAAGCTGCCGAATAGTTTAAAAATATAAGCAATACTGAAAATGACCAGCGTCAGTATGATTTCAATCCAAACGAATTTTTTGTCGTCCTGAAAATTACCTGCCCATTTTTGAACAAATAAGAATCCGGAAAAACAGAGCCCGAAAATCACCAAGCTGATAAATGTGTAGATATTAACCGAATTGACATAGTAAAAATTAAAGCTAATGACAGAGTTGAGTATGATACTTTGAATGACGAAAATAAGGAGCAAATAAAATAAAATGGGAAAGATCACAGTGATATAAGATGATTTGCCGCCTGATTTGAAATATCGCAAAAATGACAAACACCAAGTGACCAAAAAAGAACGAATTAGCAAAACGCCTAAAGAATCTCCCAGATAAGGCGAGGCAAAGAGGGTAGAAGCAAAGAGTTGGGACGTTTTGGTTATTGAAAAGATATTAAGCTGATTGAACAAGACTTCAAAAAAAACAACCGTACATAAAATCAATAAAATGGCTTCAGATTTTCTGTTTTCTTTTAATAATTGTTTTGTAAACCGATAAAGTGCCCAAAATAAAAGTAAGAGTCCCAGCAGTTCAATAAATACGGTATAGGGATTGTAGATTTGTCTGATATTGTCTGATGTGCGAATAGAGAATAAATAATTTCCTTGCATGTTATTCACAGAAACAATATTCTTGTTTTCCCGGCTTGAAATGACAAATCTTTCCAAAAATGGATGTGTGAATACGAAGCCATTTCGCAGAAACTGATTATTGATTAAAAAATGATAATAAACGGGAATAAAGACAAATACCTGCACTTTTTGTTTTTCATATTCTTTATAGACGATACAATAAAACCCATTGCCTTGTTTAATGAAGTTGGTTTTAGACTCGGCGATTTTTTCAATGTTTTCCGGGATGAATTCATTGTTCGACCAGTATTTCAGTATGCCGTCCTGATAGACATATATAAATAAATCTTTGTTTTCTGAAAAGGAACTGAATTGCTTCTCAACAGCAGAATAATTGAATTTGGAATGTAGGAAAATCGTGTCATTCACTATTTTCTCAGCATCCTCTTGTTTATGCCGAATTTTTTGTTCCAGCATGCGTTTTGCTCTGTACAAACTAGGTTGGGTAGTTTGAATAGTGTCTGTTGCAATGCTGATGATTAATAATAGCAAACCTATGGCAATACTGATTTTCCATTTATGTAAAGCAAAAAAATTAGAATATTTTTTAAAATGCCAAGTCATGCTTAATATCTAGTTGCTATTTGTTTTTTTTACTGCTTCTTTTGCCAAATTCCAGATTTCGTCCAATTGAGCTAAATTCATTTCATGCAAATTGAGCTGTTTTTCTTTTGCATACTTTTCCATCCACATAAAGCGTTCCATAAATTTTTTATTGGTGCGGTCTAAGGCTTTTTCTGCATCCACATCAATAAATCGAGCGTAATTGATCAGAGCAAACAACACATCGCCGAATTCCAATTCTATTTCATCGGGGTTGCCGGTTTGTACAGCTTCTTTCAGTTCAGCTATTTCTTCTTCTATTTTATCCATCACCTGCTCTTTGTAGTCCCAGTCGAAACCTACCTGACGCACTTTCTCCTGTATGCGTTGAGCTTTGGTAACGGGAGGCAAGCCATTGGGTACACCTTCCAGTATTGATTTTTTGCCTTCTTTGAGTTTCAATTGCTCCCAGTTTTTTTTGACATCCTCTTCATTTTTTACTTCCACATCACCGTAGATATGTGGGTGACGATGAATCAGTTTGTCGCAAACTGCATTCAACATTTCATCAACTGTAAACTGTTTTTGTTCGTCTGCAATTTTTGCATAAAATACTAAGTGCAAAAATAAATCGCCGAGTTCCTCTTTAATGTTTTTCCAGTCATCATTGAGGATTGCTTCAGAAAGTTCGTATGTTTCTTCGATAGTCAGTTTTCGTAAGGAGTGTATCGTTTGTTTTTTATCCCACGGGCATTGCGCTCGGAGTTCGTTCATAATTTGCAAAAGACGTTCAAAAGAAGATAGTTCGGCAGACATGGACAGTTTTTTGCAAAGCTACTGATTTTTTTGAACTGAAGAATTTGATTGAAAGGAGTCATCAGTAGGAGTCAGTTTTGAATTATGCAAACTATTACTTAATTTTAGTATGTTGTGTTTTGTATATATATTAGTATTTAAAATTACATTAAACAACCCCATGTTTATATCACCTGTGGCAGCTGTAGGTTATTCTAGAGCTTGACTATGTAAATAACAAGGCACATGAAATGTTGAAATTTACATTTAAATACGTGAATTGTGTGATTTACTGCATTGAACAATGTTTGAAATTTGTACAATACATAACCCTCACCATGTACAAAAAATAAATTAATATCCGATATGCTTAGAATTAACTACAATCGTAAATTTATTTTATATGTTTCCTTAGTTATCCAGTTCTAAAATGGCATGCGATGCTGCTCTGGTTTTTATTGCTAATAACTCATGATCAGATAAATCTGTACCGTATGTAGGAATCATTTCTTTAAATTTAGCCTGCCATGCTTCGCTGCCAAAAAGAGGCTCAAAGCATGTTTTCAGAATTTTCAGCATGATATAAACGGATGTAGATGCTCCGGGAGATGCTCCTAAGAGTGCTGCCAAAGTTTTATCATCTGTCGTAATGATTTCTGTGCCGAATTCTATAGTCCCGCCTTTTTCTTTATCCTTTTTGATAATCTGAACTCGTTGTCCGGCAACGGCAATTTCCCAATCAGTATGATTTGCCAGTGGTACAAACTTACTGAGTTCATCCATCTTGTCATCAAAGGATTTCAGCAATTCACGAATCAGATATTCCGTAAGTTCGATGTTGTTTAATCCGGCTTGAATCAAAGGCAATAAATTTTCGCGATTGATTGATAAGGGTAAATCAAGAAATGATCCATGTTTGAGAAACTTGGTGGAAAAGCCTGCAAAAGGCCCGAACAATAATTCTTTTTTTCCGTTGATAATACGAGTGTCTAAATGCGGAACAGACATGGGAGGAGCACCGTTTGCCGCTTGTCCATATACTTTGGCATGATGTTGCTCAATCAACTCACGATTTTTACAAATCAGCCATTGACCATTTACCGGAAATCCGCCATAGCCTGCTGCTTCTTCTACTTCTGCTTCTTCAAGCAAGGGCAGAGCTCCACCACCGGCACCTATAAAAACAAATTTTGCATTCAGCGTAAACCCTCCTTCATCATTTTCATCTTCCACTTCAATATTCCAGCTCAAATCTTCCTGTTGACTTAGTTTAGTTACGTTTCTGTTGAGATGAACTTTTACATCATGATTTTTTTCAAGATGTTTGAACAAAAGCCTTGTCAAATCGCCGTAGTTGACATCTGTACCAATTTCTACTCTGGTTGCAGCCATGATTTCATCATCACTCCGTCCTTCCATCATCAAAGGTATCCAATTATGCAATTCAGCTTTATCTTCCGAATATTTCATTTGACTAAACAAAGGATTTTGAGATAAAGCAGTAAATCTTTTTTTCAAAAAGTCGACATCTTCTTGTCCGAAAACACAGCTCATATGAGGTACGGAGTGAATAAAATCATTGGCTTCTACATAATTTTTTTCTACTAAATAGGCCCAGAATTCCTTGGAGATTTCAAACTGCTCCATAATCTTCACTGCTTTAGAAATATCAATATTGCCCAATTCATTTTCCGGGGTATAGTTTAGTTCACATAAGCCTGAATGTCCGGTGCCGGCATTATTCCATGCATCTGAACTTTCACTGGCCACAGCATCTAATTTTTCGTACACAATAATATTAAAATCGGGTTGTAGCTCTTTTATAAGAGTTGCAAGTGTAGCACTCATAATTCCTGCACCGATTAAGGCTATATCAAATTGCTGTTTTTCCTGATTGTCCATTTATATTTATGAGTTATAAGAAGTGAATAGAGTATTGTGAATAGTTAATTTATTAGGTATAAGGCACAAAACAAATGGCATTAGACTTTTATTGTGAATAGTGATAAGAATTTGAAATTAGTGTATTGTTCATGATACAAAGTTTCTTATCTCTATGGTTTTAAAATAACATCGCTACAGGCAGCACCGCTCGGCACCATAGGAAATAAATTTTCTTCTTTTTCTACAGTTACTTCCAACACATAAGCCCCATCATGTGCAAACATAACATCCAATGCCAAACCCAAATCTTCGCGTTTTTCTACTTTTGCTGATGCAATACCATAGCCTTTAGCAATGGCTACAAAGTCCGGATTTTTTAATTCTACTTGTGAATAGCGATTGTCAAAAAAGAGCTGTTGCCATTGACGAACCATTCCCAGATAATTATTATTAAAAATGACTATTTTAACCGGTAAATTTTGCTGTTTTATAGTACCCAGTTCTTGAATAGTCATCTGGAAACAACCATCGCCGATAATACCTACAACTGTTCTGTGGGGGGCTGCCATTTGTGCACCTATCGTTGCCGGTAAAGCAAACCCCATTGTACCTAATCCACCACTGGCAATCCAGGAATGCAACTGGTGGTACTGGTAGTAGCGCATAGCATACATTTGATGTTGTCCCACGTCAGGTATTATTATAGCATCGCCTTGTGTTTTTTCATTAATCAAGTTCATGATTTCGCCCATTTTAATACCACCGGATTTAGGATGAATGGCATTTTCAATAACTTCATCCATTTCCATTTTATCCAGGACTTTAAAGCTTGCTATCCAGTCTTTATGATTGTTTTCATTCAGTTTAGGCAATAAAGCTTTAAGGGCGTCAAATGCATCGGCTTTTATGCCTATGTCAGTTTTTACCACTTTGCCAATTTCTATTTCATCGATATCAATGTGAATGACTTTAGCTTGTTTGGCAAAACGGGTTACATCACCAGTTACCCTGTCATCAAAGCGCATGCCTATGGCAAACATGACATCACATTCATTCATCTTTATATTTACAGAATAATTGCCATGCATACCGGGCAATCCAACGAAATTATCATGCTCAGGACTAAAGCTTCCTAAACCTTGCATAGTAGTTGCAACGGGTATTCCGGTTTTGTGTGACAGCGATTCCAGTATTTCTCTTGCTTGAGATATGATTACCCCTTGACCACTTAGAATCAATGGTTTTTTTGCTGTATTGAGTAGCTGTGCAGCCTGTTCAATTGCTGTCTCATTTAATTTCGGCAGATTGACATAACCACGCAGATGCGTACATTTTTTATAATCTGTCCATTCCATCAACTCAAACTGTGCATTTTTTGTAATATCTACTAAAACAGGACCGGGTTTGCCACTATTAGCGATAAAAAACGCCTTTGCAATAATTTCTGGGATTTCTGCTGCTTTTGTAATTTGATAATTCCATTTGGTAACCGGCATCGTAATACCTACAATATCTGTTTCCTGAAATGCATCTGTGCCCAATAAATGTCTGGGAACTTGTCCGGTAATGCATACCATAGGAGTTGAATCCATTAAAGCATCGGTAATGCCCGTAACCAAGTTTGTAGCACCGGGACCTGAAGTTGCAAAAACAACACCAGCATTTCCTCTTATGCGAGCCCAACCCTGTGCAGCATGAGTTGCGCCTTGTTCATGTCTGGTAAGTACATGCGTTATAGCATCTTTATAATGCCAAAGTGCATCATAAATTGGCATAA
>DAOQII010000145.1:0-6080 GCA_035339455.1 Chitinophagales bacterium | reverse complement strand
TTCCCAACAAAGCCGACTTAGTACATTTTTGCGTAGCTATGGATTTAAAAGAAGATGAAAGAGAAATACATGCCATCTCTGAAAAGACGGATAATGCTATTGAAGAATTATTACAAATCGGCTTACATATTCAGGAAGAATTAAAAATCTTCCATCCTGCTATTATTAACGACTTGATGAAGTTCTTTCCGGAGAGCTGGACGCTCGTAGAAAATCATCGTGATGTTTTCGCACATAAAAACATTGCCCGTAATATTAAAAAAGGGATTAAACAAGGTTATTTCAGAAAAGAGATTTCTATTGAAATTACCACGCTAATTCAATTACAACTTAGTTTTTTGCCCTTGCAGCCCATTCAAAGCGAGCACAAACCTACTGATATTCACCTGGAAGTACTTAAATACAATATTTATGCCATAGCCACACCTGCCGGCATTGAGTTATTTCAAAAATTGATAAAAAAAATGAAACTTTAATGAAAGACGTAAAATATTTACTTATTGCTTTATTCATCACCTTGTTCTTTACTGTAAATACAAAGGCACAAACGCAGTACAATTTACAACAATGCATTGCCTATACACTAAAATACAACCCCTCGGTAATCATGTCAAACAATGATGTAGATATAGCATATGCCAGAAAACGAGAAGGACAATCTGCTTATTTACCTCAAGTATACGGACAACTGAAGTGGGATGATAATTTAAAATTACAATCTACACAATTTCCCTCTATGTCATTAGGCGGAATAACAATTCCTGAACAAACATTACAGATTGGAAATAAATACAATACAGCAGCTACATTGCAACTCGAGCAGATGATTTTCAACTGGTCTTATATTCAAGGAATAAAAGCAATACAGCCCGGCTACGAAATTGCCAAGATGAAAAAAGAGAAAACACAGCAAGATTTGGTTTATAATACCATAGCTGCCTATTATACAATTTTGCTAATTAATGAAAATGAGAAATTAATCTTCCAAAATGAAGAACGGCTGTCGAAAACTATTTCAATCTTGAAATTACAAAAAGAAAAAGGTGTCATCCGTCAGGTTGATGTCGATAAAGTACAAGTTAGTCTGAACACCATTTTAAGTCAAGAAGAAATATTAGCGGCTAACAAATCAGTGGCTTTTAACAATCTCAAGTATGCAATGGGTATGCCTCTCGATAGTATTATTGCTATTGATACAGTTTATAACAAAGAAGTTATTGACCTTAAAACTTATTCTGATACGGCAAACGTGAGAAATCGAATCGAATTGCAATTAATGCGCAAAAACATACAACTTCAAGGCATTTTACAAAAACGCATTACAGCAGGCTACATGCCGCAAATCTCATTTTATGCCCGTTATGGAGCAAATGCCTTTGGGTCTAAATTCTCCAAATCTTTTACGAACTGGCACGATTTCTCTGCACTGGGATTTAGTGTAGACATCCCCATCTTTGACGGATTGCGTACCAGCTCATCTCTTCGACAATCCAAACTCAATATTGCCAACCTGAAAGAGGATTTAAAACAAAAAGAAGAAGGATTAAAATTACAGCTGATAAATGCGCAGGCTCAAATGGATAATGCCGTCGAGAATTTGAACATCAATAAAGCAAATTATGAAATGGCCCGCAATATTCTGGATGTTACAACCTTACAATATCAGAAAGGGGTTATCTCCTATACAGACTGGATAGGGGCTGAGTACGCATTTAAAGAAGCAGAACAAAATTATTTTACCGCTATGGTAAAATACATCCAGTCTAAACTGGACGTTGACAGAGCTAACAATAATATTTATATCTACAAATAACCATTGATGAAAAGTAAAATCACAGCAGGCATTATTCTAGTGGCAATTACAGCTTTAATTGCTTACAAGCTCACGCAAAACAAGAAAGTAATTGACAAAAACAATACGCCTACAGACCGCACACACGTGCCGGTTTCTGTATCTACTTTTGACGCTCAATACTTGCCCATCAGCACAGATTATGCACTTCCTGCAGTATTGGATATCAATAAAAGCGGTATCATTACAGCCACTCAGCCCGGCAAATTAGCTGCTTTCAATGTTGAAATAGGGCAGCACGTAAGCAAAGGACAGCTTATTGGAAAAATTGATTCGAAACAGCGTGAAATTGGTATTAAAAGCACCGATGTAACGATTAAAAAATTGCAGGATGATTTAAAGCGTACACAAGATTTGATTGCCGGTGATGCTGCTCCTGCAAATGCCGTGAATGACATTAATTACAATATAGAGACCTCTAAAATTCAAAAAGAAAACCTGCAGCAGCAAATAGCAGATAATAATATTTATGCGCCAATAAGCGGAATTATTACTCAGAAAAATGCCAATGCCGGAGAGTTTGCCAATCCGGGTGTTCCATTAGCCACAATCATGGATGTTTCTGTATTGAAAGCCGTTGTATTTGTAAGTGAAAACAATGTTTATGATTTAAAAACAGGACAAGCCGCACAAATATCCTCTGTAGTATTTCCAGGAAAACTAACCAGAGGCGTTATTAAATATATAGCACCAAAAGGAGATGAAAATCACAACTATCGCGTAGAAGTAGAAATACCCAATAGCGGCTATAAAGCAGGCACCTATGTAAGTGTAAAATTCGCATTCAAAAAGCCTGCCGAAGCCCTGCAAATACCGAAAATGGCCTTAGTGGAAGGCACTAAAAATCCATATGTTTATGTAGTATCTGGCAATACTGTTCAAGTAAGAAAATTAGAACTCGGTGAAGAAAACGGGCAAAACATAGTAGTGCGTTCAGGTTTAGTACCGGGTGAAAAAGTAATCACCAGCGGATTAATCAATATCAACGAAAACAGTAAAGTTCAAATCATAAACAATAAGTAAAATGTCAATAACCGAAATAGCTGTAAAGCGACCTTTATTAATTTCTGTAGTCTTTTTAGTACTGATTTTATTCGGTATAATGGGTTACAGCAAATTGAATTACAACTTACTTCCTAAGTTTGAAGCTCCGATATTATCTATCCAAACCATTTATAAAGGTGCATCTTCCGAAGAGGTTCAAAATAGTGTTACTAAAAAAATTGAAGATGCAGCATCCAGTATCGAAGGCGTGGATATTGTTTCTTCTTCTTCTATGGAAAATGTGTCTACGGTAATTGTTCAATTGAAACAAAAAACAAATACTACACTGGCACAGCAGGATGTAGAACGAAAGATAAACCAGATAAAAAATGACTTGCCTCAAGAAGCTGATGAGCCGGTGATCAACAAATTCAGCTCCAGTGAAATACCCGTTTTACGCCTCACGACTTTTGCAAATATGAATGATGCCGAATTGTATGACTTCGTCAATCTTACCGTAAAGCCACTTTTACTCAATTTGCAGGGCGTTGGACAAGTTCGATTAATTGGTGGTATTAAACGTGAAATTGAAGTAAAATTAAATGATGATAAACTGAAAGCATACAGCATTTCTTCTGCCCAGATTTACCAAACCTTAGCGGGCAGCAATATGAGCTATCCAGCGGGAAATATTGAAGACAAGGAGTTGCGTTATACCATACGCTTAGATGAAAAATTCAAATCAATTGATGAAATCCGAAACCTGATTGTAAGAGAAAACAGAATGGGAAGCCGGGTGACCTTGGGAGATGTGGCGATGATTACAGATGCTACATCAACCCCTACCTCCATCAACCGCATAAACGGCAGAGTGGGTTTAGGTATGGAAATCTCTAAACAAACAGATGCAAATGCCGTGGAAGTGAGCAGCCTGGTGAAAGCAAAATTAGACACGATAGTAAAAGATTACAACACCAAAGGTTTCAAGTATGATATTGCAGTTGATCAATCTGTCTACACACTGGAAGCAGCCACCTCGGTGATACACGATTTATTACTTGCCGTTGTTATTGTTGCATTGGTTATGCTATTCTTTTTACACAGTTTCAGAAGTTCATTTTTTGTACTGGTCGCCTTACCCTCAGCCATGATTCCCACTTTTGGTCTGATGTATATCATGGGATTCTCACTCAACCTCATGACTTTACTGGCACTCTCCTTAGTCGTGGGTATTTTGGTGGATGACAGTATCGTTATTCTCGAAAATATTTTCCGTCATATGGAAATGGGCAAAGACCGGATGAAAGCCTCATTAGAAGGCAGAAGTGAAATCGCATTTACGGCATTAGCTATAACCTTAGTAGATGTAGTGGTATTTGTACCCTTATCATTAGCGGGAGGATTAATTGGGAATATATTACGTGAGTTTGCTTTGGTCGTCGTTTTCTCCACCTTGATGAGTTTATTTGTATCGTTTACACTCACGCCGTTGTTAGCCTCGCGTTATGCAGAATTAGTGCACCTGAATGAACATTCACTTTGGGGTAAAATCAACTTGGGATTTGAAAAATTCATCACTAATCTTACCAATAACTATGGCAAATTATTAGCATGGGCATTATCGCATAAAAGATATGTCATTATTATGGTGCTCGCCCTATTTGGATTAATAGGGTTTCTGGGAGCATCCGGCTTTATCGGCAGCTCTTTTGCCGGTAATGGTGACAGAGGTGAGTTTAGCTTGATGATTGAATTAGAGCCGCAAGCTACTTTAATGCAAACAAATCGTGTAGTGCAAGATGTAGAAAAAATTATTCTGCAATATCCCGAAGTAAAAAAAGTATTCTCTAAAGTAGGTGCCGTAGGTACGCAAATGGGAACTACCATTGAATCACCGAATCAGGCTGATATTACAGTAGGTTTGACGGATAAAGACAAACGCAGTATAAGTACAGATCAGCTGTGCAATATTCTCCGGCCGCGTATTGACAGTATTCCGGGTATTACTTTCTCCATTAAACCGACAAACGTAACAGGTAACAACCAACCGCAAATTCAAATCGTGGTGATGAGCCCGAATGATGATGAAATGTGGGCGGCTGCCAAGAAAGTAAAAGACATAGTATATAAAACGCCGGGGGCTGATTATGTGGAATTCAGTACGAAGTCTGCAAAAACAGAAATAAAAATCTCACTCGACCGTGATAAAATTGCAAAAATGGGTTTGAGTATTCCTGCAGTCGGCAATGCTATACAACTTGCATTCAGAGGAAATGATCAGTCTAAATTCAAAGATAAAGGAGAAGAATATCCTATCAATATCGTTTATGAGAAATCGGATAAACAGTCTGTTACGGATATAGCCAATACGATGTTGCAAACTGCAACAGGTGCAGTAGTTCGTTTGGGAGACGTAGCCTCAATTAATGAGGTACAAGGTCAAGCCATTCTGGAGCGTTATAATCGTTTGAATTCTGTGCAAATATTAGCATCTACTACCGGTAGACCGACAGGAACTGTAACTGCTGAAATTCAAGAAAAGATTGCCAAAGCGGGTTTGCCGTCTACGGTAAAAATTGATTATTTAGGAGAAGAAAAAAATCAGAAAGAGTCGTTTGGCAGCTTAGGTATGGCTATGGGTATTGGTATCTTATTGGTTTATTTAATCATGGTTGCATTGTATGAAAGCACGCTTTATCCGTTTGTAGTTATGTTCTCTATACCGGTTGCATTGATTGGCTCTGTTCTGGCTTTAGCACTGACGATGGAGAGTTTGAGTATTTTCGGATTTATCGGATTTATCATGTTAATGGGTTTGGTTGCTAAAAACGGTATTTTGATTGTGGACTTTACGAATCATCTGAAAGCGCGAGGTATGCATTTGAAAGAAGCATTAATAGAAGCTGGAAGAGAGCGTCTCCGCCCCATTATGATGACTACGTTTGCGATGGTATTCGGTATGTTGCCGATTGCTTTATCTAACGGACCGGGTTCTGAATTTAAACGTTCAATGGCATGGGTAATTATAGGAGGATTAACCAGTTCACTATTGCTTACCTTGTTTGTGGTACCCACCGTATATTATTTATTCGATCGTTTGAAAGAGAAAATCAGCAAGAAAAAAGACAAAGCTGATGACACCTATTTGGAAATGTACAGTTAATTTACGAGTTAGAAAAATACACGTCATTCCGAACGAAGAGAGGAATCCCTTAATTTTAAGTACGTCATTCCAATGACGAAG
>DAOQII010000144.1:0-6090 GCA_035339455.1 Chitinophagales bacterium | reverse complement strand
CTGTAATACTACCGATACTTTTTATCAGAAGCAAAAAGAAAATCTTTTCTATTATTCGTTTGTAGAGTATTTTGATTTGTTCCAAACAGATAATACAAAGCAAACTATCGCACAGTACAATGCAGTATATGATGCATTATCAGAAACAAACAAAAACAAAAAATGCAAAGTACCGCATGCGCCTTATTCGGTCTCAGAAGAATTGTTTGAATATCTGACACAAACCGAATCTGGGAAAACGATGTCGATTCATAATCAAGAAACTCAGGCTGAGCAAGATTTATTTCAGGGTAAAAGAGGTTCGTTTATCTCGTTTTATGATCGCATGAACTTGGCAACCCGTGCTATACCCTACCGAAATTCACCATCTATAAATTATGCACTTGAATATCTGAGTAAAAATAACCGCAATCTATTCGTACATAATACACTGACTACAAAAGAAGATATTTTACTGACTTTTGACGTATTGGAAAAAGAAAGGACTTTCTGGTGTACCTGCCCCAATGCCAATTTGTATATAGAAAACAAGCTACCTGACTATCGTGCGTTTTTAGCTGCAGACGCCACACTGTGTATAGGCACAGACAGCCTCACCTCAAACTGGCAATTGAATATACTGGAAGAAATGAAAACTATCTTAAAATACTGTTCTTACCTGCAATTTGAAGAGGTGTTGAAATGGGCTACTCTAAATGGGGCAAAGGCATTAGGTGCAGATACAGTATATGGCTCATTTGAAACAGGAAAAACACCCGGCGTAGTGCATATTTCCGGGGTGGAAAATCAAGATATTAGTAAGGCTGTAAGTAAAAGAATTTATTGATGAATCTGGCAGTTGATATAGGCAATACGCGTACAAAAATCGGCATTTTTGATGGCATGGTGCAAAAAGAAACTTTAGTTTTTAATCATAACCAAGAAATAGATTTTTACAGCATTATCACCACATACCATATCCGGAGTGCAATACTTTCCTCTACGGTAGAAATTCCGGCATCCTATTTTAATATTGCTGAGTTACTGGAGCAATCCTTTGTACTCAATAAACATACATTATTGCCCTTTAAAAACGAATATTCATCAAAAGACACACTGGGCAACGACAGGCTGGCTTTAGTTGCTGCCGCTCAGGCTCAATTTCCACATCAGCATAATTTGGTGATAGGTTGTGGTACTTGTATCACGTTTAATTTCCTTAATGCCAATGATGAATTTTTAGGGGGCAGTATACACCCGGGCTTGAAAATGCGCTTTAAAGCCATGCACCATTTTACGGGTAAATTGCCTTTGGCTGAAATTACACCGGATGTTGGTTTAGTTGCAGCGAATACAATCTCTAATCTGCAGACAGGTGTTGTATATGCCGCTGCCAAAGAAATTGACGGCATGATAGACGAATATTTAGTTAAATTTCCTGAATTGAATGTAATAATTACTGGTGGTGATGCCGGTGTATTGGTAAATCGGCTTAAAAATAAGATATTTGCAATTTCCGATTTTACATTAATCGGCTTGAATTATATTTTATTATACAATGCGAAGTAGTCTTTTATTAATTTTTACACTGATTGTACTTGCGGCTTATGGTCAGGATTTAACTCCATATTCCCGCTACGGCTTGGGGTTTGCTGCAGATAATAATCATGCACAGTCGGCACAAATGGGTGGCTTGGGGGCTGCATTCCAATCTTCAGAGAGCCCCAATTACCTGAATCCGGCCTCGTATGGTGCTATGGTATTGACTACCTTTGATGCTGGTTTCGGCGGAAACTTTATTCGCCTGAAAACCAATACAATGAAAGCAAAGCAGAATAATTTCGCTTTGAATTATTTGTCGATATTCGTGCCGGTAAAAAAATACTGGGTTACTGGAGTTGGTTTATTGCCGGTAAGTGTTAAAGATTATTTTGTAACACAAACTTCCATCTTAGATACCAACTATTCCGCTCAGTTTGAATATGAAGGCTCGGGTAATCTGTATAATGCATTTTGGGGTAACGGCTTTAAATACAAAGGGCTTTATCTCGGTTTTAATTTCGGCTATATGTTCGGTAAGTTGAATAATAATACCTTCACTTATTTAGTAGATCCGTCAGGAAGCTACGACCCCTACACAAACACGGCATGGAGTTTTTCCAATGTTAAAATCGGCAGTCTTACCTATAATTTGGGAGCACAATATCGTTTGGATATAAAAACCAAGAAAGACTCAAGCCTGTACATGGTATTTGGTATTTCGGGTTCCTCCCCGTTAAAAGTGCTGAAAAACTCAACAATTGACAATGCCGCTTATGCATTTTCTTCTACACAATTAGGCTACCGTTCTTCCGATCAGGGCATCAATGATTTTTTGACAGATTATCTGATTCCCAAAGCGAGCTATTCCGATATCATGGATACGCTTAAAGAACAATTTGGTGCTAAAGCCAGTATAAAGTTACCCGGACATATCAATTTTGGTGTAATTGCCGGCAAAAGCAACCGATGGAAAGCCGGTTTTGATTTTAAATATCAGTTTTGGAGTAAATATCAGGGATATGAATCGGGAGCAGTGTCCAAATTGAGCAACAGCTTCAGAATTGGCTTAGGCGGAGAGTATTTCCCACTGGGTAAAGGAAAGACCAATTTCTTTAAAACACTTAAGTATCGTGCCGGATTCTACTATACCCGAACTAATATTACCATTGGTAATCAATCAATTAACGAATTTGGCACGTCTTTTGGAATAGGTATACCACTAATCATTCGGGTAGGAAACAACGAAGGGTTAATGGAAAAATATCTCGTGCATCCGTTTAATATCGGAATTGAAGCCGGAAGCCGCGGAACAGTACGAAACAACCTGATACAGGAAACTTTCATTCGACTTAAATTTGGTGTTTCTCTAAACGACAGATGGTTTGTAAAAAGAAAATACTATTAAAAAATTTGAACAAAATGAAGAACACGCTAAAATTACTATTGAGTTTCGGAATCTTTCTGACTGGCATTTTACAGATGAATGCACAAAATTGCAATCGTTATGTTGACGGTGACAGTGCTAAAACCACAGCGCCCTATTCGATTTATCGAGAATTTTTTAAGAAGAATTTGATTTCAGAAGCTTATCCTTATTGGAAACAGATTTATACAAAAGCACCTCTCTTCCGTTTGCAAACCATGATGGACGGGGAAGCCATTTATACCAAATTCATTCAGGATACAGAAGATAAATCTCTGAAAGAAAAATATGCAGATACATTATTTGCCTTGTACGATAAACGCATACAATGCTTCGGACAAGAAGATTATGTACTAGGTAAAAAAGCAATTGATGCATTGAAATATAAAGGAAATGCCGCTATTCCGGATGCTCGTGCTTGGTTTGAGAAATCATTGAAAATCAGTGGAGCTACTCCATATCCATTTGTTGTTCAGACTTATTTTAAACTCTTAGTAAATCAAGTTGGAAACGGTGATATTACCACCGACCTTGTAAAAGGAAAATACGATGAGTTGTCTGTGTTGGTTGATAAAGGCATAGCAAAAAATGACAAGAACAGTGCTGCTTATAAAGAAGTGAAAACATTAATGGATGAAATGTACGCACAGAATTTTGCTGATAAAAGCGATCCGGCAGACTGTGCTAAATTGATGGAGATTTATAAGAAAAGATACAACGAGAAACCGAATGATTTGGAAAACATCAGAACAGTCTACAATAAAGTTCGCGGCTGTAATGACAGTTTGTTTAATGTAGAATTGCTGAAAAAACTAAACAACTTAGAACCAAGCTATACGTATGCTATTCGTTTAGGTAATTTGTATATGAAAAATAAGAAATTTGATTCAGCATACATCTTATATCAAAATGCAGTGGTAAAAGAAGCTGATTCAGCTAAAAAAGCAGATTTATATTATATCATGGCCTCTTTGAAAGCAGATAAAGATGATTTTCCGGCAGCTCGTGATTTAGCAAAACAAGCATTGCAATATAGCCCAACCATGGGTAAAGCCAGTTTGTTAATTGGCACACTATATGCCGCTAGCGGCAAAATGTGTGGTCCTGGCGTTGGCTTCCAATCACAAATTGTATTATGGCCGGCTTTTGATTATTTCAAAAAAGCTAAAGAAGACCCAACTACTGCAGATGAGGCACAAAAGATGATTTCATCATACACTAAATATTTACCAACCACAGGCGATATAAAAACAAAAGGCTTGTCGCAAGGTCAAACTTATAAAATAGGATGTTGGATAAATGAAACAACAACGGTGCAGGCTATTGCGGGACCGGCAAATTCTGCCAATGCTCCTAAAACTAAGACAAGCACTAAAACTAAATCAAAATAATCAGCAAAGCCTATAAAAAAAACGGTTCATGAAGGTGAGCCGTTTTTTTATTTACAACAACCAATTCCTTATAAAAAGTAGAAATCAGCTATCTTATCACTTTATTTTCTAACCCAACTTTAGGTTGTTATTCTATTAATAGACATAAAAAACGGAATTTGTGTCATGTTTTAATAATAAAAACAGACAAAATGACGTAATTTATTTGTGTATTCAGCAAATTCATCAGCATTTGTGTATTGGTATTTAGTTTGATTAATAGCTTGTAAATTAAATTAACAACTAAACTCAAATAAAATGAAAGCATTATTAAAAACACAATTTGGCCATCCCAAACAACCCACCTTCTTTGATGATTTCTTTGGAAAAGATTTCTTCGGTTACAGCCCGGCTTCAGTTAAAACTATGCCGGCGGTAAATGTAAAAGAAGATGAAACAAACTTTACGGTTGAAGTAGCCGCACCCGGAATGAATAAAGATAACTTTAACATCAGTCTGGAAGACGGAATTTTAACCATCTCCTCTGAAAGCAAAAGTGAAAACACAGAAACGGACGATAAAACAAAATATACCCGTAAAGAGTTTTCCTACTCTTCATTCAAACGCAGTTTTACGATTGATGAAGAACAAATCAACACCGAAGCAATTAGTGCCCGATACGAAAACGGGGTGTTGTTTGTAGCATTGCCAAAACAAGAAAAGGTAGAACCGGAAAAGAAATCAAAAACAATTTCTATTTCATAAAGACATAGAATAGTTAGTTAGTTGATCCCGGACTTGTGCCGGGATTTTTTTTATTGTATAAAAACCTTGTATTAATGCGATAAATTTTTAATTTTAGAAATTATCTGCATAAAATATGACTATGACCAACTATCCATCTCCACTAGAGCGTTTTTATCATTGGGAAGCTACACAACCCAATAAGACATTTCTCCGGCAGGCTTATAAAGGGCAATGGCTGCATACCTCATGGAGCAGTGCCGGCGATGAAATACGCAGGATGGCTGCATATCTCCAGTCTCTAAATTTGCCGCCACAATCAAATATTGCCATCATTTCTAAAAACTGTGCAAATTGGATAATGAGCGATATGGCTATCATGATGGCAGGACATGTTTCTGTTCCGCTTTATCCTACTATTCCGGCTAAAGATATTCGTTATTGCCTAGAACACAGTGAGGCTAAAGTCTGTTTTGTCGGCAAGCTGGATGATTGGGAAAAGCAACGCAGTGGTGTGCCGGATGATGTAATTTGTATCAATTTCCCTATGTGGACGGAAACCGGAACGAACTATGTTTATTGGGAAGATATTATTAGAAAATACGAACCGATTACAACTAATTATCTTCCTGATTATAACGATCTGATTACTATCATTTATACATCGGGTACTACAGGATTACCCAAGGGAGTGGTGCACCGCTATCATGCTTTCGGATTTGCAGCTACCAATGCACTGGATGTAATTGGTGGACTGGATACCTCCGAGCGCTTTTTTTCTTATTTGCCTTTATCGCATATTGCAGAGCGTATGCTGGTCGAAATGGGTGGTATTTATACAGGAGGTTCACTTTCATTTGCCGAGTCATTAGATACTTTTCCGGCAAATCTGAAAGACACGCAACCTACTATATTTTTAGCCGTTCCGCGCATCTGGACCAAGTTTCAAATGGGAATTCTAAACAAAATGCCACAAAGTCGTCTTGATTTACTTATGAAAATTCCTATCGTAAGTACGCTTATCAAACATAA
>DAOQII010000143.1:0-6104 GCA_035339455.1 Chitinophagales bacterium | reverse complement strand
TCCACTTCTACTTTAGTAGAGGTAGGTGCTAACGGGATCGCTCGTACTCTCGGCACATTGGTTCCTCCGGTTACTTCCGGTAATGCTCATATTATGTTGGGCTTGATTGGAACAGCAGACAATAGTGGTCACTATTTAGTGGCTGCTGCCGAAGGTCAGGTTAATTTAGCCGATACCAGCGTTTCCAACTTTAAACTTTATCTTGGTAAAGTTACAGTGCCGGATACTACCGTAGCATGGACACAAGTGACTTTAGATGCTTCTTGTACACAATTCCAACAAGCATTTATCGACGGCATTAAAAACGGTGAAGACCATGGTCCTCAGGATATGGTATGGGATCCGGCTACAGGTAATGTTTGGCTGTACTCCGGTGTAGATAAAATATTTGGTGTATTAAATACCACTACTAATACCGGAACTTGTTATGCTGATAATAACGGCATTAGTGCTGTAGGTAACTTAGGCGGTTTAGCGTTGGATAGCGTTGGACAACTAATTGGGCTGGAAGTACAAACCGGAAATGTCTACAGAATTGACACTCGCGGTTGTATGGACGGCAATCCGGCTACGCCTTGTATCACTTCCCTCAATTTAATTAACAACTATACTATTAATGGTAATAATGATACACGCGGTGATGCGGCCAGTTGCGTATCAGCATGTACACCACCGTCATTAACTAAACAAAATTTCATCACCTGCGAAAATAATCCGGTTGAACTTTCTGTAAATGTTTCCCCTAGTGGCAGCTATACTTATACTTGGGGAGTTTATGCAGGCAATGGTACATTGATCAGTGCTACTACGGCAACACCGACATATTCAAATAATACTGCAGGTACTTATAAAGTATATGTAACCATTGAGAGTGCAACAGGCTGTCAAAAATCGGATTCAATATATGTTACAGTTGCTAAAAAACCGGACACCACTTTGATCAACAAAGGGCTTTGTGCAAATGACAGTATCTTATTTAATGGACAGATTATAAAACAAACTGGAACTTACATCGCACTGTTTACAGGCTTTGCGGGTTGCGACAGTTTAGTAAAACTTATTGTAACAGATTCAATCTGCAATCAAAACCTTCCGCCGGTTGCTGTAAATAATGACACCATCACTTATGGCGGCGGAGTAGTTATACCGGTAATATTTAATGATACTGACCCAGATGGCGATGACTTAACCTTGTGCGGTGGTACAGGAGGCATTATTACTCCTCCACAAAATGGTACAGTTCAAGTGAATATAGATGGTACTATAACTTACACGCCTACAATCACATCAGGTATTGACAGTTTCCAATATGCTATTTGCGATGGCAAAGGCGGTGCAGATACGGCTTGGGTCTATATTACTATTGAAGACTGTAAAATTCCAAATACGTTCTCCCCTAATGGAGATGGCGTAAATGATTTCTTTGAAATACCATGTGTTACGGGTAAAGAGCATGTAGTATTATGTGTGTATAATCGCTGGGGTGCAGAGGTATTCAGAAATGAAAACTATGACAATGTAAGCGGATTGTTTGAAGGTAAATATAAAGGTGAGGATTTACCAGACGGCACCTATTATTATGTACTTAAATACACAAATGCTAAAAATGAAAAAGTTGATAAAGCAGGATTTGTTGTCATTCACCGTAAATAATTCACCGCATAAAGTAATAAAGTTATGAATACTATAAATAAATTATTATCATCAATATTGTTGCTTCTTACCATTGGCATTTCTACACAAACATATGCACAACAAGAGCCACAATACACGCAGTTTATGTATAATAAATTGCCAATTAATGCCGGATATACCGGCGGTAGAGGATGTTTAAGCATGCGTGCGCTATACCGTACACAATGGGTTAAACTCGAAGGTGCTCCGCAAACAGCCTCATTTTCCATTCACAGTCCGCTAAAGAAAGAAAATAGCGCATTAGGCTTTTTCTTTGTCAATGACAGACTGGGTGTTACTAACCAAAACTGGTTTGATGTTACCTATGCGTATCGCATACCTGTAGGCAAAAAACATAAAGTACGCATCGGATTAGGTATCAATGCAGGTGTGTTTTGGTATAAAAGCAACCTGAGAGAATTATCACCAAATAATATCTCAGATGCCGTTTACAATCAAAACGTAAACAGAATCCTGCCTGATATCGGGGCCGGTTTATATGTATATCACCCCATGTGGTATGTAGGAGTAAGTGTCCCAAATTTCCTGAAAAGCAGTCTATATAATAAAGATCAGGCAAGTTTGATTGCGTCCAGCCCATTGGCACACCGTTCACAACATTTCTTTGCAATGGCAGGAGGTGTTATTCCTGCACATCGTGCCTTTAAAATCAGACCACAAGTGATGGGAAAATATGTGTTTGCAAAAGGACAAAAAGTACCATTTGAGATGGATTTCAATCTTAGCTTTCTCATCATTGACAGAATCAATGTAGGTGCAACATACAGAACCACTTTTGGTAAAGTAAGCAATATTGATAAGCTGAATAATCCTGAAAGTGTAGATGTAAATCTGGAAGTGTGGCCAACCAAGCAACTGATGATAGGTTATGCTTACGATTACACATTATCAAAACTAGGGGCTTACAACAAAGGTTCGCACGAAATTATTTTGGGTTATGATTTTGCATTCAAGAATAAAAAATTCGATACACCCAGATTCTTTTAATTCCATAAACACGTAAAAATTATTGTATGAAATTTCTTAATAAATCTGTTATAATCTTTTTGATACAGGCATTCTTATTCTTTTCTGTTAAGGCTCAGGAAGTGGAAGGCGGACTTGTAGGCGAAACATGGATGGGCGGAAAGAAAAAGGCAGAAGACCTTTACAACAAATTAGCCTATACTGATGCTATTCCTTTATATGAAGCACTCTTGAAGAAAAAAGATGATCCGAAAGCACAAGCTCAATTGGGAGACTGTTACCGGCTTACTGCACAATTTGAAAAAGCTGCTGCAGCTTATGACAAAGCTGTAGCAAGCGGAAACAAAGATGCTTCCACCCTATTAAATCAGGCACAAATGCATCAGACTATTCAAGATTATGCAGGTGCAAAAGCTGCGTATGAAAAATATCTGAATCTGAATCCAAACGACAAGCGTGCACAAAATGAACTGAATGCGATAAACAATTTAGCGCAATTAAATACGCCGAACATGCGCTACGCTATCGAAAACTTATCTATAAATACACGTAATTTTGAATTTGCTCCCACTTATTTTGGCGATGGCATTTATTTTGCATCCGACAGAGATCAGGAAAAATCTATTAACAGAGAACATAGCTGGACCGGATCTACTTTTTACGATATGTACTTCTCTAAGGGTGAAAAAACAAATATGGTAAAACCGGACAATATTAAAAAAGAAGGACAAACCAAATATCATGATGCCGCAGCTACTTTTACGCCGGATGGCAAAACCGTATTTTTTACCAGAAACAACTATTTTGATAATAAACTTTTAAAAAGCGGTGAGAAAATCGTTAAGCAAGGTATCTATTCTGCTACAGTTGATGGTAAAAAATGGAAAGACGAAAAACAGTTTCCTTTTAACAATCAGGAATATGATGTTGCTCATCCTGCTCTAAGTGCTGATGGTAATACGATGATTTTTTCGAGCAATAAACCCGGAGGAAGAGGAGGCATGGATTTATACCGCACCACAAAAACCGGAGAGAGTTGGTCAGCACCTGAAAATTTAAGTGAATTGAATACTGAAGGCGACGAAGTATTTCCCAGTTTAGATAAAGAAGGTAATTTATTCTTTTCCAGCAATGGTCTTGGTGGATTAGGAGGATTAGATTTATATCGTACTACTGCTTCATCAGATTATACTAATCCTGTAAATTTGGGCGCTCCGCTCAATTCTTCATATGATGATTTTGGATTAACTTATGGAAAAGAAACGGCTTATGGATATTTCACCTCTAACCGAAAAGAAGGGAAAGGTGAAGATGATATTTGGTATTTTACAGACAACGGCATTTTCTTGGAAGGTATTGTTGTAGATGCAATTACTAAAAAACCAATTTGCAGCAGTCAGGTAGAAATGCTTACTGATGCTGTTTCTAAAGGAACAAAGACAACCGAATGTGATGGTTTGTTTAATTACGATGTAGATACCAATAAAGACTATTGCTTCAAAGCAAAAGCAGAAAATTATCTGGAAAATAATGCAGTTTGTGCATCGACTAAAAATGTGACCCCGGGTTCTACAGTAAAAGTTGAAATCCCTTTACAACCCATCCAACCGGCAGGATATACAGTAATGGTGGTTGACAAAGCGACTAAAAAAGAAATTAAAGACGCAAAAGTTGATATCAGTTCTAATAAAGACATCACTAAATACGAACAAAAAATTACAGGCCAGGATGGCAAAGTATGCTATACTGTTTTGTGCAGTTATCAATATTTAGCAAATGCCAGTGCAAAAGGTTATTTGGCCGGAAGCAATATGTTTGATACCAAAGGTGACTGCAATAATTATGTGGTTTGTGATAAAGGCGAAGCACAAAAAGTAATCGTTGAACTTGAGCGTGATCCGAATGCTAAAGATGTAACCACTGATGAAAACGGAAACCCAATTTCTGATGCCAATCTGTCAAAAGAATTAAAAGATATCTATTACGATTTCGATAAATGGTATTTGAGAAAAGAAAGTGAGCCTCAATTGAACAAACTTTTGAAGTTCTTACAGGAAAATCCGGATGCAATTGTTGAAATATCTTCCTATACAGATGCAAGAGCTACTGATGAGTACAACAAAGTACTTTCTCAAAAACGAGCTAAAAGTGTAGTGGACTGGCTGATTCAGCGAGGTATTAATAAAAACAGACTAAAACCTGTTGGTTATGGCGAAACTAAATTGAGAAACGAATGCTCTGATGGCGTAAAATGCAGTGAATACGAACATCAGCGCAACCGAAGAACGGAGTTTAAAATTATAGGCGGAAAAATCAATATAGAATCACTTGAGCGATTTGATATGGATGTCGATCCTTGTGCAATTTGTCCTTTCTAACATATAACTAACTACAAAGAATGCTCTCCAATAGGGGAGCATTCTTTTTATTTAAAGTCCACAACTTTTGCTGATATTTGAGTTAATTCACATCTGTTTATATATCGTGTAAAAATGACTGTTTGAAATCTGATATCTTTAGGTCATGCCGTTTAATAAAATATTCGCTTTTTATTTCTGTCTAGTAGCTTTTTGTACAAGTCAACATATCGGGCATGCTCAAAATAGTATTGATGTTGTTGACCCCTATCAAATTAAAGTGGATGCTGCTCAACAAGCGAATAAAGCGGATACCTTTTATTTCATTTATCAGGGCACTAAACTGAACCGTAAATTAGATACGCTTCGTACTTATGATGTATTTTTAGAAGAACGACTAACCCCTTATGGTATTGCCTACATGTGTAATGGTAAAGAAGTTGGCAAAGACCGCTATTACGAAATGCGACGATTTTGGAGAGCCAATGGAGCTTGCCTGCCTTGTTTGTTATATACCTACGATGCCAATGACAATTTAAAATATCAGGCCTTTCAGTACGAAGATTGCATGTGTGGCGAGTATAAGGAGTTTTATGAAGATGGCAGAAAAAAAGTAGAAGGACAATTCAGACCCAATACCAGTGGAAACTGGGAGCCAGACAGACTTAATGGAAAATGCAATATCCGCATTGGCAAATGGACATATTTTACGCCGGAACAAAACACAGAAAAAATAGAAATCTATAATGATGAAGGAAAACTAATTGACATAAAATATGCGCAAAGCAGTATCAATCCAAAATTAAACAATAAAAACAGTAATGATGAGCAACAAGAAGAAGCTGATGGAAATGAGAAAAAATCTGTTTTTAAAAAGCTAAAAAATAAAATCAAGCAAGAAGATTCAAATGAATAGTTCATATTGGGGGATGTGAATTATTCCATAGCCCGTCAATTATTTGGCGGGCTTTTTCATTGTATTTGGTGAATTTTAAACGAATGTTAAAAAAAAGCGTACTCTCTGTTAATCATTTTGTATATATTGCGTTAAAATTGTCTAATATGAACTTGAGAAAGAAACTATTT
>DAOQII010000142.1:0-6205 GCA_035339455.1 Chitinophagales bacterium | reverse complement strand
AATATAGAAGTTAACAGATGCCTGATGAAAAAGAGTGGTTTTGAAGTATACCGGTTGGTCAAACCCCAAAACTTTCCAATATTGTCTTTCTTCAGCAAAACCACCTCGATCAACTGTTCTTCCTAATATTTTTCCAAGAGTATAGTCGATATTCAAGCCAAATGCACTGGTAAACATTTTAGTAAGTCCCGCACCACATGCCCATTGTAACTCACTGGGTTTTTTAGTTTGACGCACCCAGTCATAACTTCTGATATCTGTAAATGGAGTTGTCGTTCCAAAGTGTGCAACCAATAACCAGTCTTTGAGGTATTTTTTGGTATCCACTTTATACATTTTACTGGTAGATTTATCTGTTGTTTTTTTCTCCGTTTTTTGTGCAAAGACAGATGTTGAAAACATCAGCAACAGCGTAAAAAATAATACGTGTACAAAACTCTTTTTCATTAAATTCTAAATTTTGAATAAAGATAGTAAAATGCTTTTTAAATTCAAAGCAGAAAAATAAGATTAATTTATTACTCAATATAATTGAGGTCTTTGCCAAACGTATCCTGCATTAATTTTAATACAATAAACGCCAAACCAAATACTATGATGCCAGTGTAAACTGTTGCAAGGATATAGGTTTGTCCGGCTCGCTGAAAAATATCAATAATTACATTGATTACGGGTACTGCACCACGCACAAAATTAGGCACAGAAGTAGTTACTGTAGCTCTGATATTTGTACCGAATTGTTCTGTTGCCGTAATATTGAAAACAGCCCAATAACCTGCAGAAAACCCAATAAGGGTACATGCCGTATAAAATAAGTTGATGCTGTTTTTGCCGATAAATAAATAGAATGCGATAGCGCAAATAGACAAACAAAGAAATAAAAATATGGTTTTATTCCGGCTTCGTAAACGCTGACTGATATAGCCACTGCACAAATCACCAAAGCTTAAGCCAATATAATTGAACATAATTGCTTTTGCAGGATTAGGAATTTCAGCCATGTGTAAAGCTTGCCCCATCTCTTTGGAGAAAAAAATATAAGAACTAATCGTGTACCAAATGGGAATACCCACTAAGATCACGCTGATATATTTTCCAAATGTGGTCAGGTTTCTAAACAAAAGCAACAAATTGCCTTTCGATACGTTTGTATTTGCTTTAATATTGGCATACATTCCCGACTCGTGCACCCCAATGCGCATTAATAATAATACTATTCCCATTCCGCCACCGATGAAATAACTGGTTCGCCAGTTGAATTTGCTGGCAATCAAACTGGCTACAACCGCACCAAAAACACCAACACTGGCAATGATCATGGTGCCGTATCCGCGTTTCTCGCGGCTCATACTTTCACTTACCAGTGTAACGCCTGCACCCAGCTCTCCGGCAAGACCAATACCGGCTAAAAAACGCAAGATTTTATATTGCTCTACTGTGGTAATCATGCCGTTCAGAATATTGGCTAAAGAGTATAAAAAAATGGAACCAAACAAAACGGAAAGTCGGCCTTTTTTATCACCTAAAATGCCCCATAAAATGCCACCGATAAGCATACCGCCCATTTGCCAGTTGAACAGCATTTTACCGATGACTCCCAAAGCGGCATCATCAGTGATTCCTATGCCCTTGAGGCTGCTTACACGCACAACGCCAAACAGAACCAAATCATATACATCAACAAAATAACCCAATGCGGCTACAATGATAAGTAATGTGACTTTATTCTTCTGGGAGTTTTCTATCGGATCATCAACTAAAAATGCCATACTTAATTATGAAGTTAAGGTGAAAAAAGTAAACCGAAATTAAGCATAATTAGTCAAGAATGAATTAAGAAAAAAAATTCTATTTTTTCTTTTCTTTTTTAGCTTTTTTCTTCTCTTTCTTGTCAGCCTTTTTCAATTTTTTCTTTTCGGCTTTTTCTTTAGCTTGTTTTTCCAGACCTTCCGTGTCAAACCAAACTGGGGTTTGCGAATCGGGATAAAAATTGTAATTGATTGTAATTTCGGTATTTGCGGGAATATGTCTGCGTGCCTTTACCCTGAAAATTTCATCTTCATAAAATGTTTCATAAATGGCATTGGGATTATATGCATGATTATACATAGCACCGAAACCGCAAACCACGCCTGCACTTTTGCCATCATTGCCCCACATAAAATAATAGTGGTATAAATGAGTTTTATCCAGATGCTTGCAGTCTTTTTTAGGGCAAACAATAACAGGACATACTTCGATAATATCGCCTTCGTTTAAATCTACAGTACAAAAAACACCTCTGCCTTTGTCTTTCACATTTTTGATATATAATTCCATTGAAAAAAATTTGTGCAAAGATACGAGCTAGTTATCCAAAAGCAAAGCAGAATATAGGCGAAAAAAAATGTTTTTGTTACAAAGAACAGTTGTCAAAAAATTCAAAGATATAGATTTTGATAAAGTAATTAAATACTATATCGTATCATTAAACCTAAGTTCAAGTGTTAAATGCAATTTTTTTGGGGCTTAAATCACTTAAAAAGTATAAAACTAATAATTATATATATTACATTTTGGTTGAGTTAGTAAATATAGTCAGTAAAAAAAATGTAACGGCTTTGGTGATTCCTTTATTTTGCTATGCGTAACTAAATTTTTTTAAGGAAAACGTTGTTAATCCTAAAAAAAAATCGATGTCTATATGTGGTAAAATTTATAAAAATAAACAGCACATGAGTTACGAATATGTTTCAAAATGCCGCTAGCATCTGTGTGATGAAAATGTTTGGTTTTACTATAAAGCATATCTAAATATAATATAGATATAAATACAATATATATTGTTATGGAGTGAAGGATGAATGAAGCTACTCAATCCATATCAATTAATCCGACTCTTTTTAATTAAAATATAAACCGGATGTTTCCACGTATTAATTTAGTGGAAGCATACTGCATGCTCTTTTTGTATTTGTGGTTGCAGTTAACAGCATTTACTGCTACTGCTTTAATCTTTTTGCAACGTTGTTAAATACGCCCCGGTAATTTGTGTTCTTTACTGTTTTCTGTAATAAAATGGACTTTAACAGAAATTCAACAATTTATACAGCTAAAGATTTCAAGTAATTAACACTCAACCAACTGCCGCCATTTACACACGAGATGCCTTCTTGTGTCAAATAATAAGTAGCTTGACCACTTCTGTTTCCACTTGCACAACAAAGCACCAAAGGTTGTTTCATGTTTTTTAATTCATCCATTCTGTAGGGTATTTCCTGCAATGGAATATTAACAGAATCTGCAACATGTCCACCCATAAATTCCGCAGGCGTACGAACATCCACTATTGTTCCTGCATTTTCTTTTACAATTTTTTCTACATTCATATTTTTGTTTTTATTCCGTTTTTTTATTGTTTGCTTTCTATTTTTTAAACATACTGAATAATAATCCGCCCATCCATGCACCATAAAGTGTACTGTTTATTGGTTTTGAGGTAATAGCACAAGTACCACTGGTGCATCCTACAAACTTATAGTAGAGATAGCCGCCAATTGCTCCTGCCATAATTCCAATGATAATCAGTGCATATTTTTTTACCAAGCCTTGCATTCAGTTGAGTTATGGGTTTACTATTTGATTGACGTTTTGCCAGGGCCCGCCATTAATTACATTTTTTATTCCGTTTTGTTCTAATATGTTTTTAGCCTGAGTGCTTCTGTTGCCACTTCTGCAAAATACTACAATATTTTTCTTGCCTTTAAATTCGCTGATGCGTTGAGTAATTTCACTCAGTGGAATATTGACGGCTCCCTTTACACTGCCACTCGAAAACTCTTGTGGGGTGCGCACATCTACCAGAAATGCCCCGTTTTTTATCGCTTTTTTTAAGGCTGTATTATCTGTTTGTGCAAAATTGTTTTTGAATAAAACAAATACCAGTAATGCAATTATTGCATAACTTATTAATTTAAAATTTTGCTTTGACATATGTAATTTGTTTTAGGAATATTGGTTGTTGAAATAGCTTTAAATCCTCCTTCTACTTCAGTAAAGTTTCTGAATCCTCTAGCCTGTAAAATGCTAGCAGCAATCATACTCCGATAACCGCCAGCGCAATGCATATAAAAATGTTCATTGGGATTGATATCTTTTATCCACTCGTTGATATAAGCTAAGGGTTTGCTGTAAGCATCTTCAATATGTTCGGCTGCATATTCACTTTCTTTTCTTATGTCAATCACTTTACTATTGTCATAATAATCTTTTGAAAATTGTGCAGCAGTGATTCTGTTTATCTGATCAGTTTCTTTACCCGATTTTTCCCATGTCGCAAATCCTCCATTCAAATAGCCTAACACATGGTCGAATCCAACACGACTTAAACGCGTAACGGCCTCTTGTTCTTTTCCGGGTTCTGTGATTAATAATATCGGTTGGTTGACATCCACAATCATTGCACCTACCCAAGGAGCAAAATCGCCATTTAAGCCAATATTTATGGACTGCGGAATATAACCTACAGCAAAATCTATGTCACTGCGGGTATCTAAAATCAATGCGTTGCTTGTTTCTGCCACCACTTCAAATTCGTCGGCACTCAGTGCTTTTAAACTGTGTTGCAAAACATCATCGAAACGCTCGTATCCTTTTTTATTCATCGCCACATTCATACCGAAATAAGCAGGAGGGGGTAATAATCCGTCAGTAACAGCTTTTACAAAGGCTTCTTTGTTCGGTTGATTTAATGCATAGTTCATTATTTTTTGATTGCCAAGCGTATCTACTGTTTGTTTCATCATATTTTTACCGCATGCCGACCCTGCGCCATGAGCCGGATAAACGGTAATATCATCAGCTAAGGGCAAAATTTTATTGTAAATGCTTTCATAAAGCAATCCAGCTAATTCGTCTTGAGTTAAATGTGCCGCTTTTTGTGCTAAATCCGGTCTGCCTACATCCCCTAAAAATAGCGTATCTCCACTAAATAAAGCCGAATCGGTTCCATTTTCATCAATCAGCAAAAAACAAGTACTTTCCATCGTATGTCCCGGTGTATGCAACACTTTTATTTTAATATTACCTATCTCAAAAGCCTGATTATCTTCGGCAATAATGGCCTCAAATTCAGGTTGTGCAGAAGGTCCGTACACGATTGCTGCATTTGTCTTTTTGCTTAAGTCTAAATGTCCACTCACAAAATCAGCATGAAAATGTGTCTCGAAAATGTATTTTAATTTTACTCCGTCTTTAGATAAACGGTCGAGATAAGGGTGCGTTTCGCGCAATGGATCAATGATGGCTGCTTCGCCATTAGAGGTGATGTAATAAGCACCTTGTGCCAAACATCCGGTATAAATTTGTTCTATCTTCATTTTTATAATTTACATTTTGATGTTACAAAATTGGGAATGAATGAGCACGAATTGCGTTACATTAGTTACACAAGCCATTTTTTTTTAAAAAAGCAACTTTTTAATGCCTGTTTTTCAGAATGAAAATAGTGGAGAGGTCTTTAGACATTAGTTAGATGGCAATTTAATGTGATCCGAAGAAACTACAGGAGCGGGCTTAACGGAGAGTTACTTTATTTCTGCCAAGTTTTACATTGCCTATTTCTTCCAGCTGTTTCAGTAAACGAGATACAACGACACGAGCAGTGCCTAGTTCGTTAGCCAGTTGTTCGTGTGTGATAATGAGGGTATTGCTTCCTGTTAATTCTTTTTTCTTTTGCAACAAATCCAACAAGCGTTCATCCACTTTTTTGAACGCAATTGCATTGATGATTTCAAGCAATTCTTCAAATCGCTTGTGATATAAACGAAAAATATAATCGAGCCATTGTGGGTATTCTTTAATAAAAAGAGAAACCTTATCAATGGGCAGAAAAAGTATTTCTGCATGGTCTTCCACTTCAGCTCTTACTTTGCTTGTTTCGTTGTGCATGCCGCCAAGAAACGACATGATGCAGCTTTCGCCGGCTTTGATATAATAGAGTAATATCTCTCTGCCGTCATCTTCGGTACGGATAACTTTGAGCGTCCCTTTAGTTACGATGGGAATAGAACGAATATGCACATTTTCATTGAGTATGATGCTTCCCGCTTTATATTCTTTCCGAATACTGTATGCTTGAAGTTTTTCAACTAAAGCAGGAGACGATTTAAAGGCCTCTATTTGCAGTAAATCTTCCAAAATTTATAGTTAAAATTATATTTAAATT
>DAOQII010000141.1:0-6209 GCA_035339455.1 Chitinophagales bacterium | reverse complement strand
TTTATATTTATGAAATGTATGAAGGCAGTAAACGCAAACAAAAAACAGAATTGCCGAATGAAAATGAACAGACATCATAAGTTATTCTTTCTGCTTATTAGCTGGAGTTTATTACCGCTTTCTTGTAAGTATTTTGGGTTGAATGATCCGTATAAAATTGAAATGCCTGAAAACCGTATTTCTCCCGAGCAAGCTCATGAAGAAAAATATGAAAATACCATTAATGAAAGTCATAAGTTTCAACCTTTGACGGAAACGAAAACAGAAGATGTGCGTTTTATATTATATAATGCTATTAAGTACAACATCATAGATCCTGAAACGAATGTAGGTGAAGGATTTGATTACTATATTATGGACATCGGTATAGATAATTTCAGCCGGCATGCATTTAATATCAGGGCATTTACCAACTCCTGCAAGCTGACTAATGATACCCCTGATTTTGCTTATCAGAATATCCCTAATATTCTAAAAATGTATGCACTGCAACGGGATTCTACCGAGCTGGATTTTCAGGCAGTGCGCAACTTTACTTATGACACCATTCCAGGTCGCACCTATTGTCGCGCAAAATTATTCGCTTACGAAGTAAGCGCAGAAGACAAAAGTCCGTTGTATTTTCATTATAAACTGAATGGCAAGGAATATAAGTACGAAATAAGATAAATTAGTTTCTTGTTAAATGCACTTGTATTGGCAGCGTTTTCAGTGAATGATTGTACTAAGAAAAATAATCACGAAAAACAAAATAATTAAGCCGAATAGCGGGCGAAGTGTTTTCTTATTAGCACTTTCTTTTTCTTCATTAGTTGCTTGCATATAAGCGGCACAATATTTTTTGTATTGCTCCTCATTTCCTAAACTTTTATTGAGGATAAAATAGATAATTATCAACAGCGGCAGGGCTACAAATATGCCCATTTTTTTTCCGGTTAGTCCGGTAGAAACTGCTATATTATTCAGCCATTCATTTGCCGGAAAATGCAACGCACTCAGTATTAGCATAAGCACACCAAATCCACATAAAAAACTCATGATGATTATTGCAGTCAAAAATAGATTTCCATTCGTTCTGCCATTTTCACCGCTATGCCCGTTTTGAACCAGTTCAGCATATTGGCTGCCATAAAGCGCTTCCAGATAACTCATCTTTTTTTTACAAAATTACAAACTAATATGCAAAAACCTTTTACATTTAAATGACATTCCTTTAAAAATGCGGGTATGGTGTATTTCAAAATTTGCTACATTTACTAATGCGATTTTCACCAAAAATAAACCATGATAGTGTACTATTAGAACAACTGATCAGGCTAGGTGAGGGGGTGAGCCTGGATTTTAAGCAAACGATTTCAGACAAAAAAAAAATAGCCAGAACTATCTGTGCTTTTGCCAACAACAAAGGCGGTAAACTACTGGTAGGTGTGCGTGATAATGGAGATATTATCGGATGCGAACCCGAAGAGGAAATGTACATGCTCTTTGAAGCTGCCGAGCATTTTTGTGATCCGCCTGTTGATATATATTTTACCATTTATGAGCTGGAAGATGATATTTCTGTTATAGAGGCTGAAATAAAAAACAGTCTGAAAAAACCACATTTTGCCATAGATGAAAACGATGAATGGCAAATTTATATGCGCAGTAATGACAAAACGATGATGGCGTCATCTTTGTCAGCTAAGTTGATTGACAGAGATGAGGATGCTGAAGCTATTACAGACAGCAAGCAACAATTTGTCATCGACTATCTTACAACACATGAATCTATAACAGCTAAACAACTTACCCTTAAGCTCAATCTTTCGTTACAGCGGGCAAACCGAATTTTGATTTCACTTTTGCAAGGGGGGCATATCCTGCATCATAAAGATAACAGAGGTGATTATTACAGCTTGAGATAAGAAGTAAATTGACTTATTTATAGATTCTTTTTATAGCCTGTTGAGCTGGCTGTAAAACCCATTGCCGGATAAAAATGATGAGCATCTTCTCTTTCTGAACGATTTCCACTTGTTAATGCAATTACTTTTGCTTTTTTAAGTCGGGCATATTTTTCGCATTCTTGCATGAGTAATTTACCTATGCCTTTTCTGTGATAAGCTTTATCAATGACAAATGCCTGAATTTTTAAATAAAAACCATCTTGCTCCCAAAAATATAGTTTAATCATGCCGGCCATCCCGATGATTTTTCCATCCATCTCTGCAATTATAGTTTTATAATCTTCCTGTTTTTTTATTATAGTATATCTGTCTTGCATTTGTTCGTTAGTGCTAGGATATCCCAATTGAGCCATCAGAAAGGCGAGTGATTCGCAATCACTAAAAACAGCATCTCTGAAAATTAAATTTTCCATAGTATAAAATTATTGTATACAGTTGGTTTATATTTATTCTTCTGCTTCAGGTTTGCTTAGTGTAAGGCTAAGACTTTTGCTAATGGCTTGTTTTTTTTGTGAAGTTTTTATGCTTAATTCATTTAGCAAATAACCGTCTTTATAAGCTTCAAAAACATAAACAGCATCGGGGTCTAATTCTTTATTTATTTTTGTGGTACTCAACACGGTTTCCAAAGTTTTCCCGTCTTTTTCTATGCATACTTGCACACTGTCTAATGGTTGTGTGTTGCTGTAAAAATTTAGCTCAAAAGGTATGTTAAGATATTGAAATGCATAAATATCATCCATGCCTTTGCCTCCTGCACGATCGGAAGCAAAATAGCCCTTATTATAATCATCATCCAGATAAAAGGCAAAATCGTCGGTAGGAGAGTTGAACTGAGTGCCCATATTTTCAGGCTTGCCAAACTCACCAATTTTGTTTGGTGTACATTTATAAATATCCATACCTCCGTAGCCAGTTAAACCATTTGACGAGAAATAAAGCGTACCATCGGGATGGATAAAAGGATAGCGTTCATCACCGGATGTATTCACATTTTTTCCTGCATTTTTGGACTTACTCCATTTTCCATTTTGATAAATGGAATAATAAATATCTTTTCCTCCATATCCGCCACCGCGATCAGATGTGAAATATATGACATTGCCTTGTTTATTGATAGAGGGAAATGCACAAGAAGATTCAGCTTCATTAAATTCCATTTCATGTTGATTTTTCACATTATCATTTCTGAATTCAGCTGAAAATATTTTTAATGTAACATCACCTTTTTTATTGGTTACGGCATCGCCGTATTGAAAATTATTTTTAGTATAATAGATAATACCTTTAAGTGTATCCACGCAAGCAGGACCGCTGTTGTAGTTTTTTGTATTCATCACTCCCTTAATGGATTCTACTGTATATGCATTTCCTTTTGGTTTGGCGAAAAATACTTGCTGAAAGCCACTGCCGGATGTGCCATTCAGTTTTCCTTGCCGGGTAGAGGTGAAGACAAATCCTTCCTGCACAGGATAAATTCCGAACTCGCCGGCTGCAGTATTCAGTGATTCAAAATTCCAAACTTTTACTTTCCTGTTAGTATTTTCTGTCTTTCCGGCATTCAAGCAAGATTCCATTAAGTTTTTTACCAGAAAACTGTCATTTCCGGGCTTGGATTTCAGATATTTCTCGAGCCATATATAGGCAGTATCATATTTGCCCGTATTCATTAGGGCTTGCCCGTAATAAAAAAATGACTTTACAATAGCGTTTTTATCTGCGACCACTAAGGCATAATATTTTTCGGCATTTTCATAATCATTGATTTTCTTGTAGCATTCTGCTATTTTGCGTATAGCTCTGATATTGCCTTTTTCTGCTTCCGGTTTATAATATTCTATGGCCTGGGCATATTTGTAATCCTGATAGAGTTTGTCGCCTTTTTCAATTTGTGACCATGCACGAAATGAAAGGAGGAGGAAAACGTAAACTAAGATTAATTTTATTTTCATTGCAACAACTCTTCTAATGTACCTGTCTTATCAAATTCTATACCTTTTTCAGTATTTTTCAGGGTACAACAGGCTACATCTTTATCATGTTCGAAGAATAAGATGCGATTTTCGCTAAATGCGTTGTTTAATAAGGCTGTTTTTTCTTTTAATGTTTCCAGAGGGCGTATATCATAAGCCATAATATATGGCAGTTTTATGTGATGATGTGACGGAATCAAATCGGCACAATAGGTAATTATTTTATTTTCGAGATAAATATGACACAGCATCATCGACTCCGTATGTCCGTTTACTACTTCAGTCTTTATCGACTCCGTACCGATATACTCCATATCGGCAAAATGCAGTTTTCCCGAATTTTCAATAGCTTGCAAATAAGGTATCAAATATGATGCTTTTTCTCTTTCGTTAGGATGCATGGCAGATTGCCATTGTATGCTGTGCGTCCAGTGTGTGGCATTCGGAAAACGCAATGTGGGATTTCCATTGCCGTCATCTTTCAATGCACCCATGCAATGGTCGAAATGCAAATGAGTGAAAAACACATCTGTGATATCTTCGGGAGAAAAGTTATATCGTCTTAAAGAACTTTCTAAACCGTCATCACCGATGGGTTGATAGCGTTTTCTGTAGGTAGCATCAATAAAATCGCCCATACCCGTATCTATAAGCATCAGTCTGTTGTCAAATTGAAGTAACAGACATCGCATTGCCCAGGTACACATATTGTTTTCATCAGGCGGGTTGAGTTTTTGCCACATGGTTTTAGGCACTACACCAAACATTGCACCACCATCTAATTTAAAATAACCCGTATCAATAGTATATAATTTCATTGGGCAAAAATATAAAGATGCGTAAACGAAACTTACAAATCAAAAAATGATTCATCATCTCACGCCGTTACGCCTACTGTTTGTTCTATAGAAGTTTTGATGATGTCTGTCGCTTCCAAAATTTGAGCTTCATTGATAATCAAAGGTGGAGCAAAACGAATAATATTGCCATGCGTTGGTTTTGCCAAAAGGCCATTATCACGCATTTTCAAGCAAATATTCCAAGCCAGTTCTCCCGGATTATTCCAAGTATGCTCTTGGTTGTCATCCGTAATGATTTCAACGGCATTCAGCAAGCCTTTGCCTCTTACTGTTTTTACGATAGGGTGTTTGAAGTTTCGCAATTCATTTCTGAAAATTTCACCCATGGCAAAAGCATTTTCTGCCAGTTTTTCTTCTACAGTTACTTTCAAACTTTCAATCGCTACCCGACAAGCCAGAGGATTGCCACCAAAAGTAGAGCCATGTTCACCCGGTTTTATCACCAGCATGATATCATCATTTGCCAAAACAGCACTTACAGGCATGGTGCCACCACTTAGTGCTTTTCCTAAAATCAAAATGTCCGGTTTTACCTCTTCATAATCACAAGCCATCATTTTCCCGGTACGGGCAATTCCGGTTTGAACTTCATCGGCAACAAAAAGCACATTGTATTTTGTGCAAAGTGCTCTTACTTTTTTGAGATAGCCTTCATCAGGCACTACGACTCCGGCTTCGCCTTGTATAGGTTCTACAAAAAAGGCACATACCTCTTTGTCTTGCAGTTTTTCTTCCAGAGCAACGGTATCATTATAAGGCACATGATCGATATTGGGTACGTAAGGACCAAATCCGCCGTAAGAAGAAGGGTCATTGGAACATGATATGGCCGCAATCGTTCTGCCCATGAAATTGTTCGTACATACTACGACTTTAGCTTTGTTTTTTTCAATGCCTTTCACATCATATCCCCAGCGTCGGGCTAATTTAAATGCAGTTTCATCGCCTTCCACACCGGTATTCATGGGCAATACTTTGTCGAATCCCAATAGCGAAGTGATGTATTCTGCATACACGCCTAAAATATTATTGTGAAAAGCTCTTGATGTAAGGGTAAGTGTTTCTGCTTGTTCTTGCATTACTTTAATGATTCTGGGGTGACAATGTCCTTGATTAACAGCAGAATACGAGCTTAAAAAGTCTAAATATGATTTTCCTTCCACATCCCAAACGTGAATACCCTTGCCTTTGGCTAATACTACCGGAAGCGGGTGATAGTTGTGCGCACCATATTTGTCTTCCAGTGCGATGATTTCTTGAGAACTTAAATTTTTCATGCCGACAATTTTGGCAAAAATAACGATTTTTCGTGATAATTGGAAAAGGGGCTAATGGTGAATAAAAGGAATTAGTGGGGAGCATAAAGTGGGGAGTAGTAAGTAGTAAGTAGTAAGTATTGAGTATTAAGTATTAAGTAAAGAGTATTG
>DAOQII010000140.1:0-6277 GCA_035339455.1 Chitinophagales bacterium | reverse complement strand
GCAGTATTTTTTCACGGAATAAACGTATCAAAATTTATGCAAAAAACAGCAAAAAAGCTGTGAAATTGTGTTATGAATTAAGCTCTGATGTTGATGGATGTGCAGTCTGCTTATTCAAATAGTAATGAGCTATACCAATTTCAATTATACACGCCCCAAAAACAAGACTCAGCATAATCAACACTCCGTTTTTTATGCCTCCAAAAATTTGCTTAATCTGAATAATGGCGATTTCTTTAAAGATGCCGTTTTTGATTAACTCGTTTAATTTAGTTTCCATTAATTTATCGGAAAGTTCTTCTCCTAAACCGACTTTTTCACTTATCACATTATGCAATGTTTTTTTTACCATTTTAGAAATGACCATTGATTGTGTGACTTTAAGAAACAAACCTGCAACTTTGGATGTAACAGTATTATTTGCCTTTGCTGCTTTTTCCAATGTTGCTCCATAGCTGTCATAAATAACATAGGTCAGCACATCAATTGAGTTATTGACACTTATTCCCGGCGTATTTTTTGCCATATTCACGTCACCCGATAGTACTGCCTTCAAAATTCCGGAAGAATCTGCAAGAAATGAATTTTCAATGGCAGTTGAATACGAGTCAGTATGTTTTATCAAGTCTTTTTCAACTGCATTTGCCATACCATATTTAAATCCGAAAAAAGCGGATAAAAGAGGAAGTACAATAAAATAGGCATATGAAAGATATTTTAGCATCGCATTTTGTCTTTTAACCAATATGCGCTTCCTGAATACAAATACCAAAACTAATGTTACAAAAAAGAAGATTAATATGTACAATATTGTCCCCTTAATAATATCGAACGGATTTGTGTATTGTTTGAGAATTTCCCAATAGTCTAAAATACCGAACTGCATTCTAATTTTTTTTGAAATATAATACTATTATTTTATTTATTTCTATGTACAGGCAGAAGTTTAAAATAGTATAGTGTACAAGCGAACATCAAACCGAAAAAATTAGCCACAATATCCCAAGCATCAAAACTTCGGTGTTCGATCCACGAGCTTCCTTGTACTAATTCTATTATAATGCCTTGAACCATACAAAAAATTATAGCCAGCAAAATGGTTTTAATATTGATTTGAAATGGAATCCTTAAGAGCAGAAAAAACAAGATAAAGTATAAGCCCGCATGTACAATTTTATCAAAATAAATCTTATCCAGCCAGTCTTCTTTTGGTATTTTACTACCCGGCAGAAAGCACAAAAAGAAAATCATGCCCGACCACAAAAGCGCAGGTATGACTTTGTATAAAAATCTTGAAAGTGTCAATGTACAAACTTCATTACTTGCCTATCAAAGCTTGATAAGCATCACTATCCAGCAAGTCCGATACTTGACCGGCATCAGTGATTCTAATTTTAATCATCCATCCGTCTTCATAAGGTTTACTGTTTACGAGTTCGGGTTTATCTTTTAATGCTTCATTAAATTCAAGTACTTCACCTGCCACCGGCATAAATAAATCAGAAACCGTTTTAACGGCTTCAACTGTTCCGAAAATGGCATCTTTATCTATAGAATCGCCTACACAGTCAATATCTACATAAATAATGTCACCCAATTCTTTTTGAGCGAATTCAGTAATGCCAATCGTACCGATTTCACCATCTATACGCAACCATTCGTGTTCTTTAGAGTACTTTAATTCCGTTGGAAAATTCATAAAATTCTTTTTTGCTAAGATAAGGTTTTTTGTTTATTGAAATATGCTGTTTATAAAAACCGGCACAAGAAAACTATGACATCTACACAAAAAATAGGCAGCATTAATTAATCAATCGAAGTGCAATCGTAATTTTAATTCACGAAAGAAGAATCAGATAAAGCCAGTAAAAATTGCTTCAGGCAAAATTTCTCATGTGGTGAAAGCTGCAAGCCCCAAACTCCGGTATTGGTCAAGCGGATATTCGCTTTTTCTATTAAAATAGGCTCTACCGTTGGTGAGTTTTGTGGTCCACGATTGTATGATTCTATCACTTCATCTAAAGTATTGAATCTTCCGTCATGCATATAGGGTGCTGTAAATGCCAGATTGCGCAGTGTGGGCAACTTAAATTTTCCATTATCCGCCGGATTGTGTGTAACGGCACCAAGTCCTAAGTCGGCAAATTCAGTGCCTGTAGGTGCAAGATCCATTCCATTATTTACAAAAAAGCGAGTTGGGTGAACAAACAGTTCTTTGGTCGTATGGCAATGAAAGCAATCGCCGCGTTCGGAATTGAATACCTGCATACCCCTCAGAACAAAAGTATCTAATGGAGCCTCTCCTCTGAAATATTTATCAATTGGTGCATTATACGAGAGTAATGTTTTTTCGTATTGCGTTAAGGCTTTTGTTACCCAGTCGCGGGTAATGGTCTTCGTGTTAAATGCCTTTTTAAACATATCCGTATAAGTAGCATTATTTTGTAGGCGAGATATGGCTTCCGTCCAAGACAAATTCATTTCTTTGGTATCTTCTACAGGAAAAACAGCTTGCTCATTTAGAGAATGAGCCCGACCATCCCAAAAGAAATTATTGGGATACCATGCCAGATTGATTAAAGCTAAAGCATTACGCTTACCCACCGAATCATTTACACCAAGACTAAATTTGCGAGGGTCGGAAAATGCATTTTCTTTTTTATGACAACTTGAGCAAGAAATAGTATTGTTTTTAGATAAAATGGGATCAAAAAAAAGTTTTTCTCCCAGTGCAATGCCTTCCAAGGTCATTGGGTTGGACGAATCCTGTGGCATAGGTCTGAAGCCTGAAATTACCGGTGGCGAATAGGGTGTAGTTACATAAGGAGCTTCGGAAGGAGTATCTTTTGTACAAGCAATAATATATATGCACACTACAGTAATTGCACCAAAAATTCCAAATATATTTTTAGGCTTAATCATATTATTGCACACTTATACCAGAAATAAATGCGTCAGTAATTTTAATTGCATTAGGAATTTGTCCCGGATCGCTGTGATTGCTGAAATTATTCAAGTTAAATCGAGTGCTGTCTAACACAAAAAGTTTATCGATATCCAGCACTATTTTTACTTTATCACCATCAACAACAGGTCGGTTAAATACCAATTTTCGATATAACGTATCCGTACCTAAATGATAGGAAAATGGCATTACTGGAGTTTGATTCCGAGCGTATGAGGTATCTACATTTCCGCCGTCAATAACCAGAAAACGATATTTTAGCATCCCCCAGTACATATCTTGCTCAACAGATAGCGGATGTGCAGCGGGATAAGATTCGGGTACGCTGTTGTTAAGTTGCGGACTTAAACCAAAGGAAAAACCGAATTTTTGAATTTCTTTAGGAACTTCCGTAGAAAATGAATTATCTTCATTTAACTTCGCAAGCATTACATCCTTGATATAAGTAGTATCGCCTATGGCATTGAGCAAATAAAAATCGGAAAGATAAACATTGAATTTATTAAAAGTAAAACTTCTGCCTACAGCCGTTTTTCCTGATGAATGAAATAAAACTTTTACTTCCGTATTATTTTCTTTTTTACATGCGGTAAAAATGGATGTAATACACATGATGCCAATCAGCAAATTAGACTTTTTCATGTGTTAAAGTTATGAAATAAAAACAGCAGCAAGATAAATTTGAGAGGAATTAACAGTTCAAAAGTTTGCACTATTACCGAATACTCAATTAAACGTACCGAATACTCATTAATTATACCTATTCAGAATATATGAAATAGTTTTGAAGTATTAAAAATTATTTATTATGAAAAAACTACTTCAAATTTTTATGGCGTTATTAGTGATAACAGCCATAGCATGTACCAAAGAGGGACCACAAGGACCTGCCGGTACAAATGGAACAAACGGAACAGATGGTAATGCAAATGTAAAAGTACTCTTATGGAATACGCCTCCAACTGGAGTTGCCAATGGTATCAATCGTTATGATTTTACTTTTACACATGCGAACATAACTACAGATATAATAAACAATGGGGCTATACTTGTTTACGTATCTTACAGTTCAACATCATGGGACTATGCGCCATATTGGTATTCTACAACTAATTATGCAAGTGTATTTTTTTATAATTCTCCAACTCCTAAAGTTGTCCTAAGTACAGCTGCAAGTTTTGTAGATAAAGTAAGAATTGTATTAATTGGTGGACCTTCAAGTGGAACAACTGTTGTCAACAGAATGTCATCAGCATGGAATAAATTAACAGAAATTGAAAAAGCAAAATTACTTTATCCTGATGTTGATTTCAACAATTATAGTACGGTAAATACATATTTTAATTTTAAAGATTAGTTAAAAAACAATTTATTAATAAAAAAAAAGTGCGGCGCCTTCGGGGTCGCACTTTTTTTATACTTTGGCTATTTACCTACCTAAACCATAGTGGAATGTATGGGATTTTGTACGTTTTGCAAGCTTCATGCCTGTTGTTGTTGGTTGATGAAGAAATAAAAACATTTATCACTGTTGTAGTTCCAAATTTTGTCTAACTTAGATAAGCATAAGGAAATTTGCAGGAATCCCTGTCCCCACACAAAGTTGGCATGAAATGCTGAACCAAGAGGGTCGCGTTTCCAACCCGTACCGGGTATTTTTTTACCTCTCTTTCTGATTAATGTGTCATTCATATCAGCAACTACATAGTCAGAGTTACTTTGTTTTTCCACTACCTTGTTAATGACCGTTTGGAATAAAGTGGCGTTGGATATCCTGTTTTGGCTAAAGCGTCTGTACGCTGCGCTCCAGTCTGCAAATTGTTTACCACAATGGTTAGCATATCCGTCACAGTATGCCTGCCATAACATGACAGTATGCTGACAGCCAACTCAAGTACCCGATTGGCTAATCGTTTTTCAAGTGGGCGGTAGAAGAATTCAGTAAACGGGTGAATGAGTGCAATAGTGTAAAGTTTTCGTTTTTTTGATTCAGTTTTTTTTCAAGGATGCTACTGTTTTGTCACTCCTGTGCAAGACTAAATTCTGGTGGTCATAAATCAACCACTCAACCTCTTCACCTTTGTTAAACTCAATAGCTTGTGCCACGGCAGCTGGAAAGTTCACATACCACTGCTCACTGGAAGCTCATTTGATTAACTTAATCACATCAATACATTAGAATACATTATTATAACATATGTATATATATAAGCTTAATTAAAAAAAATTATATTTACTTAGTTGTAAAGCACCAAAATAAAAACGCCGGCAAAATTGCCGACGCTTTTACTATTTAAATTATGCGGGTTGATTACATCATACCACCCATACCGCCCGGCATGCCACCACCCGGCATTGCAGGTGCTTCTTTGCTCGGTTTTTCTACTATTGCACATTCCGTAGTCAAAATCATGGAAGCAATGGATGCCGCATTTTCTAAAGCTACACGAGTTACTTTAGTTGGATCAATTACGCCGGATTTATATAAATTTTCATACGTTTCCGTTTTGGCATTATAACCATAGTCTTTCTTGCCGTTTTTCACATTAAATACAACAATAGAGCCTTCTACGCCTGCATTCTCAGAAATCTGACGCAATGGAGATTCCAATGCTATTCTCACGATTTCAACACCCGTTTGCTCGTCTTCATTAGCTCCTTTCAATTTATCCAAAGCAGATTGAGCACGGATTAATGCAACACCACCTCCCGGCACAATGCCTTCTTCTACAGCGGCACGAGTAGCATGTAATGCATCATCTACACGGTCTTTTTTCTCTTTCATTTCCACTTCTGTAGCTGCACCAACATATAATACGGCCACACCGCCTGATAATTTAGCCAAACGCTCTTGCAGTTTTTCTCTGTCATAATCAGAAGTTGTGGTTTCTATCTGAGCTTTTATCTGGTTTACACGAGCCTGAATATCTGCTTTTTTACCAGATCCATTGATGATAGTCGTATTATCTTTATCAATTACTACTTTTTCAGCAACTCCCAACTGGTTTAATTGCGTGTCTTCCAGTTTCATACCCATTTCTTCTGTAACCACCTCTCCAGCTGTCAATATAGCGATATCTTGCAGCATTGCCTTACGTCTGTCTCCAAAGCCCGGAGCTTTAACCGCTGCAATTTTTAATGAACCTCGTAAACGGTTTACTACTAATGTTGCCAATGCTTCGCTTTCTACATCTTCAGCAATGATCAACAAAGCTCTTCCAGTTTGAACAACTTTTTCCAAAACTGGCAACAAGTCTTTCATAGAAGATACTTTTTTATCTTTTAAATCAATAATTTCTAAAAAATCCATAA
>DAOQII010000139.1:0-6367 GCA_035339455.1 Chitinophagales bacterium | reverse complement strand
CACTTGCGTTTCATCAAGCCATTCCATGAGCTTTGGATTCCGGATATAAAAGGAGTGCACAATTTATCCGGCAAATTAGCACACGGCATTACCTTTCCTATACCGCATCATTATATCGGGGTGATGAGCAGGTTTACTAATAAAATTAAACATTCATCGTATATCGACGATATAGATTTTGAAATCTTGATCGTACTAAGCGGCCCAGAACCACAGCGCAGTGAGATGGAAGCCAAGCTGATAAAAATCTGTAATCAGCAAAAGAAGAAAACTCTTTTGGTGAGAGGAAAGCCGGATGATGAAGGAATGAAAGTAAAAGAGTTTGTTACCCTCATCCCACTGCTCCAAACAAATGATTTATTAGCGGCTTATCATAAGGCTGCTGCCATCATCTGCAGGTCGGGATATTCTACCATCATGGACTTATCTGTCTTGAACAAGAAAGCCATTTATATTCCAACGCATGGACAAACCGAACAGGAGTATTTGGCACATTTAATGCAAGAACGCAAAATGGGCGTAGTCTGGCAACCGGATGAATTGCCTCTGCCGGACATCCTTAAACAGTATTATACATTGAAGACAAACAAGCAGGATACACGCTATAAAAATGCGTTTCATAAGTTTATCAGTCAGTATCATTTTTGACAGATACGGCTTTACTACTAATTTTAACCCAAAATAACGCTAAAAATCTCATCCAAGCTGTATATATTTACACAGTTTGCAATTGTGCCATGGAAAACAATTATCAGCTACTTATAGAACGGCTTGACGGGTTTATTCGAAAGTATTATTTGAATAAACTTTTGCGGGGTATATTGTTATTTTTGGCTCTGGTAACGGTCTATTATTTGTTTGCCAGCGTATTTGAGTACAAGCTTTATTTTTCTTCGTCTGTACGCAAATTTATTTTGTTCTCCTTTATGGCTGTTTTCATTTTTGCACTGGCTTATTGGGTGCTGTTGCCTTTATTTCATTATCTGAATTTAGGCAATGTCATTACACATGAAACGGCTGCAACAATTATCGGCAATCATTTCCAACCGGTAAAAGACAAACTGCTGAACATATTGCAACTCAAAACGCAATCACAAAATGCCTACAACCGCGATTTGATAGAAGCGTCCATTAACCAAAAAATGGATGGCATTAAGTTGGTACCCTTTACACAAGCTGTCAATCTATCAGAAAACAAAAAATACCTCAAGTACGTGTTGCCGCCCTTATTGGCTATCGCAATGATACTTTTGATAGCTCCGCAGATTTTTAAAGAAAGCAATAAACGGCTGGCTAATCCCGATGTAATATTTGCCAAGAAAGCACCCTTTGATTTTGTTTTGGAAAATAAAAAACTCAAAGCCATACAATATCAGGACTATGAAGTGGCCTTAAGTATCAAAGGAGAAACCTTGCCCAATGAAGTGTATATCAACGACGGCGGCAAGAATTATAAAATGGAAAAAACGGCTCCCGATAAGTTCAAGTACAGATATACCAACTTGCAAAAAGATGTTCATTTTTATTTCTCCGCAGGAGAATATAACAGCGACGAACACACGTTGCGCATATTGAAAAAGCCTGTAATTGCCAATTTCAGCACACAACTTACTTATCCGGGCTATACCAAAAAACCAAATGAAACAATCAAGAACACCGGCGATTTGGTGGTGCCTGCCGGAACAACGATTAACTGGACCTTTGAAACTTCAGGAACAGATAAAGTGAATATACAAATAGACGGACAGTCGTATGCCGCACAAAAAGAAAGCGATGACAGATACACCTTTACAAAACGTATTTTGAAAGACACTCGATACACGTTGTATGTGTCGAATAATGAGGTGGAAAATGGCGACTCGGTTTCATTCGCCATCTCTGCCACGCCCGACAATCTGCCGGCTATTAGCGTAGAGCGCATACAAGATACACTAAACAAAGATTTCGCCTTGTTTTTGGGTGCAGTTTCAGATGATTATGGCTTATCTCGTTTGGAATTTCATAGTGCCTTATCAGATGATAAGGGCAAAATAATTTCTGCCAAAAAACAAGCATTGCCACTTGCCAATTCTTCTATCTCTGATTTTAATTTTCCTTTAGATTTTGAAAAATATGGCGTAAAACCCGGTTATAAATTAAACTACTATTTTGAGGTTTGGGATAATGATGCCGTGAACGGACCTAAGTCTGCCAAATCGCAAACTTATCTCTACGAAAAGCCAACAATTACTCAACTTGAAAAACAAGAATTCCAAAATCAGGAAGCCATTAAAGACGATTTGAGCTCAGCCATGAGCAAAGCCCAGAAATTAGCCGCCGACATCAAAGAAATGAAGAAACGCATTCTGAGCAAACAAAATTTAAACTGGGAAGACAAAAAGCAATTGGAGCAGATACAAAAAGAACATCAGGAATTGCTGCAAGAACTGAAAGAAATGGAAAAGAAGTATGATGAAAATCTGAAAAACCAGGATGAGTATAAAAAAGTGGACGAAGAAATCATGCAGAAAGAGGAGAAAATACAAGAGATGATGCAAGATTTGATGAATGACGAGATGAAAGACCTGATGAAACAAATTGAAGAGATTTTGCAAAAGATGGAACAACGCAACACGTTTGAGAATTTGGATAAGATGCAAATGAGCAATGAGAATCTGAAAAATGAGTTGGATAAAATGCAGGATTTATTCAAGCAATTGCAGTTGGAACAAAAGGCACAGGAAACGATTGATAAATTAGACCAATTGGCAAAAGATCAGGAGCAATTAAGCAATCAGACGGAACAAAACCAAAACAACTCCGATCAGCTCAAACCAAAACAAGAGGAGCTGAACAAAAAAATGGACAACATTAAAGAGAACTTACAACAGCTTGATAAAATAAATAAAGAAAATGAAGAGAAGCTGAATACCGACGGCAATGAAGAGATGAGCGAAGATATAGAGCAAGATATGGACAAAGCCTCGGATGAGTTGGGTAAAAATGAAAAACAAAAAGCTGGAAAATCGCAAAAGAGTGCTTCGCAGAAAATGAAGCAGATGGCACAAAAGATGAAGAATGATTTGAATAAAATGCAGATGAGCAATACTGCCGAAGACATTCAAACCATACGCCAGTTGTTGGAAAATTTAGTTAAGCTTTCTTTCGATCAGGAACAATTAATGAATGAGCTCAAAAAGACAGATATTCAGACGCCGAAATATGTTTCCATTATGCAGAAACAATATGACTTGCGCGATGATGCCAAAATGATAGGCGACAGTCTGCAATCTTTGGGCAAGCGACAATTTCAGTTACAGCAATTTATTTCAGATGAGCTCTATAAGCTCAACCGCGAAATGAAAAAATCGTTGGATAATCTGGAGCAGCGATTTAAACCGCAAGCCGGGGTGGCGCAGCAAATGGTGATGACCTCTGCCAATAATCTGGCACTTATGCTGAGCGAATCGTTGGATAATCTGCAACAGCAACTGCAACAACAACAGCAGGAAGGAAGTGGCAGCTGCGATAAGCCGGGGGGTAAAGGAAAGAAAAGCGGAGGTAAGCCTAAGATGAGTTTAGGAGAAATGCAAAAACAAATGAACGAGCAGTTGAAGAAAATGCAAGACGGCATGCAAAATGGCAAGAGCGGGAAACAAATGGGAAAAGACTTTGCCGATGCAGTAGAAAAGCAAGCCGCCATACGCGAGGCTTTGCGCAAGATGAAAGAAAAGATGAGTCAGCAGAATAAAAACGGGGTAGATGATGTATTGAACAAGATGGAAGAAAATGAGAAAGAACTGATGATGAAAAAGCTGACGCCAGAAACCATAAAACGCCAGAAAGAAATAGAAACCCGATTATTAGAATACGAAAAAGCCGAACGCGAACAAGGCGAAGAAGAGAAACGTCAGTCTAAAACGGCGCAAGAAGTGCCACGAAAACTGCCACCTGCACTGGAAGAATTTTTGCAAAAGCATAAATCGGCTATGGAAATGTACAAAACCGTGCCACCCAATTTGAAACCCTTCTACAAAGAATTGGTGGAGAAATATTTCAGGTCGGTACAGTAGCCTGTTCTGGTAAGAAGAAGATATGCAATATCTGGATTTAGAAGTTTATTTTCTGACCCTCTAAAAAATGAAACCAAACAAGATGAATAAACTAATTTTTTTACTCGTGTTTGCACTTATATTTCCATTATTAGTAATTGCTAAAGAAAGCCTGACAGACCAAGAATTGATAAAAATAGCCTATAAAGCAATCAAAAGAAGGTATAATGTAATTCATTCGTCGAAGTACAAACCTTATGTAATACAAGAAAGAACAGATACCACCCTTACTATAAGCGGCACATGGAATATGCCTGCAAATTGCAGAGGCGGTACACCATTTGTAATTATCCGCATGGATGGTAAAATAATAAAAATCAGCCATGGCAAATGACAGAACAAAAAAATAAGCATACTGCCCCCATATGCATAAGGAGCAATATGCTTATTTAAAAAACTTACTACTCTGAGTTCGGGATAAGCATTTCAATTAAAAAATAGTTGATTTTGAGGCTGTAAAAAAACAACCTTGTCCTGAACATATTATATATAATTATTTTTAAAAAATGTTCTACAAATCAATAAATATGTTTTCTTTTTTAGAAAATATAACGATTTGCTATTTCTTAGCTGTCAGTATTTGCTTATAGGTATTATTGTCGGATAGTATTTCAATAGCTTTCAAAACGTCTTTATCGTCTTTCAGGCTATTGGCTATTCTCCCTTTTTCGTACGTGTATCTGCTCACGATCTCTTCTTCCAACAGTTCTTTAATTTCGGTTTTATGGGTAATCAAATCTTTTGATTTATCCTCTTTTATTTTATCTCCCAGTTCTGTTAAGAGTTTCATAGAGTTTTCTGACAAATGACTCTCCTCTGCAGATTTTTGTAAATCATTAAGTTTGGCTTCTGCTTCATTGGTATAAGTATAAGTTTTGTCTTTCAGGTAATTTACAAAGTCGTTGTATTCATCATCTGTCAGCCTGAATTTATTACCATCTCTTAAGTCAGTGTGTTTCGATTTATAAACATTGGCATAATTAAAGAAGTGGTTATTGGTATATAAGGCAATAGTAATGGGGTTGGTTTCTTGAAGTGTTGTTTTGATGTCCGGTTCTATGCCGGCACCGTCTTTCACAGTTCTGCCTGCTTTGGTTTTAAATTCCTTACGCAGCGAATCGGGAACGGCAGATGCAATTCCATTATCACTTCTGTGCGAATAATCAATGCGCTGAATACATCTTCCGCTGGGAATATAATATTTTGACACCGTTACTTTCAATTTCCCTTTATATGGAAGTGGTTTGGTAATTTGAACTAAACCTTTGCCGTAAGTATTTTGACCAATAACTATACCACGGTCTAAATCTTGCATAGAGCCCGAAACAATTTCTGAAGCAGATGCCGTTCCTCCATCTGTAAGAAACACCAATGGAACATCCAAATCAAGGGGTTTGTTTTGTGTAGTATAATTATTATTGGCATCTGCAATTTTTCCTTTTGTACTCACAATAGCAGTCCCCTTATCTACAAACACATTGCAGATATTAATGGCTTCATTCAGCAAGCCTCCTCCGTTTCCGCGTAAATCGAAAACCAGACCTTTAAACTCCGGATTTTTCTTAAGTTCTTTAAGGGCATTTTGTACTTCTGTAGAAGCATTATCGGTAAATGAGCTCAAACGGATATAGCCTATGTTTTTATTGAGCATACCAAAATAGGGAACATTGTCTATTTTAATTTCTTCTCTATTAAAAGTGAAAGTTTTTTCTTCATTCGTAACCGCACGTTTTACCTTAATCGAGATTTTTGTGCCTGGCTCACCTTTAAGCAACTGGCTGATTTCATCAGAATTGTATTTAGCTACAGACTTCCCATCTATTTCTAAGATGGCATCACCCGCTTGCAGTCCTGCTTTTTGAGCGGGAAAACCCTCATAGGGCTCGCTGATTACCACATAATCACCTTGTTTCATAATACGAGATCCTATACCGGCGTATTTTCCGGTTACCTGCAGCTGGTATTCGTCTAAATCAGATCCGGTAAAATAATTAGTAAACGGATCAAGACCATCCAACATTTTTACAATTCCGTCAGTCATTAATTTATTCGGATCTACATCATCAACATAGGTATTATTCAGTTCTTTATACACCTCGGAAAAAATCTCCATATTTTTGGCAATTTCAAAATAACGGTCTTTATCTCCGGCGCGCGCATTCAGCACTAAGCAAATCAGGAAAATGGCTAAAAGTTTTTTCATGCTTATTTTTGTTATCTTTTTTAAAGTATTAAACACTAAAACTAATGAAATAAGTTTAGACGAATGGTTAAAA
>DAOQII010000138.1:0-6407 GCA_035339455.1 Chitinophagales bacterium | reverse complement strand
CAACTGGTGCAAGTATTTCTGTTAGTCCAACCACAACGACAACTTATACCGTAACCGGAACAACTAATGGTTGTGATGGAACAGCCACATCAACAGTAACAGTAAAATCAAATCCAACGGTAACAGTAAACAGCCCTTCAATTTGTAATAGTCAATCAGCCACACTTACAGCAAGTGGAGCGACTACCTATAGCTGGAATACCGGTGCAACAGGTGCAACTATTTCTGTTAGTCCAACTACTACGACAACTTATACCGTAACAGGCACGACAAACGGATGTGATGGAACAGCCACCTCAACCGTAACAGTAAAACCTAAGCCTGTTGTTACAGTGAATAGTGATAATATTTGTCCGGGACAAAGTTCTACGCTTACAGCAAATGGTGCTACTACATATGCATGGAACACTGGTGCTACGAGCCCAAGTATTACTGTCTCACCAGGTTCTACTACTACTTATTCGGTTACCGGAACAACAAATGGTTGTTCCGCAAATGCAACTGCCACCGTGAATGTTGCATCTTCGTTACCTGTTATCGTCAATAGTCCATCTATCTGTAACGGACAAAATGCAACTTTAACAGCAAGTGGTGCCACAACATATACTTGGAGTACAGGAGTTTCCGGCGCAACAATATCCGTAAACCCTACTTCAACAACAACTTATACTGTAACCGGATCGACTAACGGATGTTCTGGTACTGCAACATCCACAGTAACAGTAAAACCAAATCCAACAGTTAGTGTAAATTCAACTTCAATATGTAATGGTCAATCTGCCACATTAACTGCAATTGGAGCGACTACCTATAGCTGGAATACAGGAGTAACAGGTACAAGTATTTCTGTTAATCCTACTTCAACCACAACTTATACCGTAACCGGAACAACAAACGGTTGTGATGGAACTGCAACATCCACCGTAACGGTGAAACCCAATCCAACTATAAGTGTAAATTCAACTTCTATTTGTAATGGTCAATCAGCCACATTAACGGCAAGTGGAGCAACTACTTATAGTTGGAATACAGGAGCAACTGGTGCAACTATTTCTGTTAGTCCAACAATTACTACTACTTACACCGTAACAGGCACGACTAATGGTTGTGATGGAACTGCAACATCCACCGTAACCGTAAAACCCAATCCAACGGTAACGGTAAACAGTCCTTCTATCTGTAATGGTCAATCAGCCACAATTACAGCAAGTGGTGCAACTACCTATAGCTGGAATAACGGTTCAACAGGTGCGACTATTTCTGTTAGTCCAACCACTACGACAGCTTATACCGTAACCGGAACAACAAATGGTTGTCAGGGAACAGCAACATCCACCGTAACGGTAAAAGCAAATCCAGTCGTAACTGTAAATAGTCCTACCATTTGTAATGGTCAGACAGTTATATTAACTGCTAGTGGAGCTACTACTTATAGTTGGAATACAGGTGCATCCAGTGCGAGTATTTCTGTTAGTCCAACTGTTGCAACAACCTATACCGTAACAGGAACAACTAATTTATGTAATGATACAAAACAGGCTGTTGTAACAGTATATAACACACCTGTTACGAATTTGGTCAAATCTATTTGTTCTGATGACAGCTTTAAAGTAGGCAATCAATATTTTAATACTGCAGGAAATTATACCGTTCATTTACAATCTTCACTTAATTGCGACAGTACCGTAAATTTAAACTTAACTGTTGTTCCTTCATTAACACCGACAGTAAGTATTACCGCTAACAAAACAGATATTTGTCCAAATGAGCAAGTTGTATTTACGTCAAACGTAAATAATACCCGAAGTAATATCACCTATCAATGGTTTGTAAATAATATTTTATCCGGCACGAACAGTCAGTTTATTTCCAACCAATTACATAATGGAGATGTTATTCACTTAGTCATTCATTCACCGGGTAATTGCATGTCTGTTGATTCAGCAGTAAGTAATTCGATAGTAATACATGCCAGCAGTATTTTGTTTACTGTTCCGACTGTAGCATATTGTCCTGATGATAAAGATACGATTGATTTATCGGTTCAATATACAGATGCTGTTCATCCGGATTATAGTATTATATGGAGTAGCGGTACTAATGTCGATACTGTAATCAATTCAGCTACTTATCCCGTTGATGCTCAAACTGCATCTCCGGTAAGGTTTACTTTGCTTTATGGCAATCAATGCAGGGTGTCAGGAAACGTGCCATTACAAGTGCTTGCCCGTCCTTTTGTAGATGCCACCACAAATCATAATTTGGTCAGCTATCAGACGGAAGTACAACTGAATGCAACCGGCAATAATTTGACGTCATTTAACTGGCTTCCTTCGAGTGCTGTCAGCAATGCTCAAATTCAAAATCCGACTTCTGTTATCCAAGCTTCTACTTGGTTTTATGTAACCGTAAAAGACAATAAAGGATGTATCAATTCAGACTCTGTTTTTGTAGAAATGAAAAACGAGTGCCATGAAAGTGATTTGTATATTCCTTCCGCATTCTCACCAAATAATGATGGTGTTAACGATTGTTTCGGCTTGTTACAACCGCCGGTACTAAGCAATTATAGTTTGACAATTTATAACAGATGGGGAGAGTTATTGTTTGAATCACATGATGTAAATAACTGCTGGAATGGCAAGTATAAAGGCAGTGTAGTTGAAAATGATTCTTATATCTATATTGTCAGATATATTTGTTATGACGGAACACCTCTATCTAAAAAAGGAACAATTACGGTTGTAAAATAACAGGCTCAGGTCGTACATAGTGGAATACAGCTTTTCTAAATGATTCAGGTTTTATGACCTGAACTTGATTTCCATAGGATGCTATTTCTCGGATCAAATCTTGAGTTGGATGTAATTCCAGCTCAATGAGAAAATCTGTACCAGTTTCTTTAATGAGTTTCTGCGAATCATGCAGCGGTAATGTCATCAGATAGGGCTTTAAATTTATGGAGAAGGATAATACAATTTTAGCAGGTTTGACATTTTTCCTACCTGAAACTATACCGAACGAATATTTGAAAAATGTGTTTGCGTCAAAGTTACTGGGATATGTGTATTTTTTATTTGTCATTTCTACGTGAATCATTCTGTCTAATCCGAAAGATTTGATTTTTCCATCTTTTGTGTCATTTGCGACTAAATACCATCTGTATTGAAATTCTTTTAGTGCGAGTGGTTCCAACAGACGAGAGGAGGGTTGGTCAGCTGCAAATTTTTGATGTAGAATTTGAATACATTTCCGCTTACGAATAGCATCAAGAATAGGTAATAAATGCTGTGTACCCTGTGGGGTGCGTTTGTCGAAATGCAGATACTGCTCATTGTCAGCATTGACATGAAACGCATTAATGATATCGAATGCTTCCAGTACTTTCAAGTTAGCGGTATTATCTGCAGTATCCCGAATGGCATACACTTGTCTCGAAAAATCGAAACGAATCTCAATTCCATATAAATAAAGTATATCTTCTATATCTCTTTTCAACGTGCGTTTGCTGATTACATAATCATAGCCGTCAATCTCCGATTCTTGTTTTAGCTGATTACAAAAGTCAATATACGTAGAAGGTTTTTTCCGTAACTGATTGATGATAATATTATATCTGCGCAGCGCTGTTTTTTGAGACATTTTAATCTGTTTTAAAAACTTAACAATTTATTAACATAAAAAAATTAGACTAAGACATAGGTTGGCTTAGTCTGAAGATAATTTTGACCCATTAATTATTTTATAACGCATAAAATTAAAAAAATGAAACAGTATTCTTCCACAACAGTAACCCCTGAAACCAGTGACAAACTTTTGTTTTCGTTGCACAATGAAGATTTCTTTTTTCATTGCTGGTATAGCTTGATTGAAAATCGGTTTATCGTGATCAAAGAGCCGCGTCATATGGATTGTACCATCAAAAATCAAATTTATAATTTTAATTCCAAAGAAATCAAACAATATCTCATTCATCAAACGAATACACTTAAAAACTCAGAACTGTTGTTTTATAATGAGCAAATCTGGAATGAGTTAAGCGGACAATTGAACTAATTTATACTTTGTAGTTTGGTGCATATTCTGTCATTATTTTGAGTGACAGAATATGCTATTTTTTCAGCAACCAAACAGATAAAAGAATATCATCTTTAAACAGTAGCAGTTCTTTTTTTCTGATTTTATAACGGTTGGTGAGTGAGAGCATTTTTAGCAAATCGTCTTCTACGCTTCGCTTTTTGCAAGTGGATGTAATCGCATTTAAATTTTTGAAATCAAGACTTTCATTTTGGGATAAAAATTCCCCCGCATACTGTGCACAATCTAACGTCAGTTTCAAATGAGTACTGCTCAAATCAAAAGACAAAATCGCTTTTGCTATGGTAAATATTTTCAGTTCGTTTTTTGTTTTTAACTTGTACAACATCCATTTCTTTCCACAGAAGATGCTATTTGTCACTTGTGGCTTTTGTATTTCCGCCAACGTATCAGTCAAAGATGTTGATTTTATTTCTTCTAAAACATAGCGCTGTTTATTTTTGGTTTTATCATCAACTACTTTTACCAATAAACAATATTGTGTCCCTTTTTTGTGTGTAAATCCTGTGATACTGTCTTCAAAAATTTGCCACCTGTCATTCGGATTTTCTCTTACCAGCAAACAAGATTTAGAGGTATCTAACGTACACGCAGTTGTCAAATCTGAAACATAGATTATCTTATAGAAAGATTGCGCCCTTATATTACAGGAAAATAACAGGATGAAAAATGAAAAAATTGTATGCTTGATTATATACATACTTCTATCTGCGTGTAGCATACCAGTTGCCATATATACCATTCACAAAAATTGTTCCATGCAGGCTGTCAGATGAGATAAAATCACTGGTGTAGTATGCACCATTGTTAAACTTCAGATACAAATGATCATCAGTACGCCAAGTACCGTAAGTAGTATCTACATTGCCATAATTTTCAAAATCAAGATTGTCTTTTAAAAACAAATGTGTTTTTGCGTAAAAGGTAAATGTTGGTCCGTTTTTATAAAATAAATTCCAATGGGTATTGTTAAAGTTCACACCATCCAGTGTATTTTTCTTTTTACAGGAAAACAGAATAACAGAACTAACTAATAGCGTAATAAGCAATTGTCTCATATTGCAAACGTGTTTAAACAAAGTTATAAAATAAAATCATTTGATGCACTTGACATCTCATAAAGAAGTAAATTGTTCAATCGTTCTTTTTTTTATTGTGTCATTAAATTTATACCTTTATCAAAATTCAATGTATGTTTTCTAATGACTCCTTTAAGGATAAAATCGTATTGGTTACAGGTGGCGGCAGTGGTATAGGATTTACAATTGCCAAACAATTTTTAATGCATGGAGCTATAGTATTTATTTCCGGCAGAAATGCAGAAAAATTGCAAAAGGCGATTAATGAACTGGAAAAATATGGCACAGTGCACAGCATGATTGCTGATATCCGTGAACCGGAACAGATAGAAAAATTAGCAGATGCTATTAAATCGGCATACGGAAAACTCAATATCTTAATCAATAATGCCGGTGGTCAATTTCCGTCAGCAGCTGAGAATATCAGCTATAATGGTTTCAGGGCGGTGATAAACAATAACTTAATCGGAACATTTTATGTTGCTCAGATTATGGCCAAATCATTTTTCATTCCGCAAAAAGGAGGCAATATGGTCAATATCATTGCCAATGTTTTCAGAGGTTTTCCGGGTATGTCGCATACGGGAGCTGCACGTGCGGGTGTGGATAATTTGACAAAGACTTTAGCTGTTGAGTGGGCACGCTATGCTATTCGGGTAAATGCTGTTGCTCCCGGCATCATTAAATCAACCGGATTAGAGAATTATCCGCCTGACTTTTTGAAAAATATTGAAGCTCAAATTCCGGCGAAACGCATGGGTACGACGGAAGAAGTTGCTTATCCGGTTTTGTTTTTGGCTTCAGATATGGCTACGTTTATCACTGGTGAGACGCTCTATGTGGATGGAGGAAACAGACTTTGGGGAGATCAGTGGAAGATGTAATTACTTATTTATCGTTTTTAGAATTTCTGTAGCGGCATTTTCAGCGGCATTGCCTGTCTGTAGTATATTTCTCAACTGGGCATAGGCTTTAAAATTAAAACCTGCTTCTATCTTCTTTATTTCTGTCAAAATGTTTTTTGCAGTACAATCTTGTTGGAGTAATTCTTTTATGATTTCTCGGTTTAGGATTAAATTAGGTAAGGAAATATAATTCACCTTTGCCAATCTTTTGCCAATCTGATAATTGATAAACGAAGTGCGGTAAACTACCACTTGAGGAGTATTCAGCAAGGCCGTTTGTAAGGTAGCAGTGCCACTGCAAACAACAGCCAATGCAGCATTATTT
>DAOQII010000137.1:0-6447 GCA_035339455.1 Chitinophagales bacterium | reverse complement strand
CCGATTTGATTTTCGATAAAGCTAAACAATTTTTGTTCCATTGCACCCTCGTATGACTTTTTGGCATGGTCTTCCTTAGCCAGCATATTATTATTAAAGATATCCAGATACTCATCTTCAATGCCGGCACCTGTAGGGTTATACATGGCTAATTGTTTCTTGAGTTGTTCCTTGCTGAAGTTGGATACTTCTTCATGTTCTACTTTAATTTGATTGTCTTTAGCAATCTTTGCAGTAATCAAATTCCATCTCAATCCTTTTTCAAAAGCAGGATATTCCTGTTCAATTTGTTCGTCAGAGATGGGTTTTTCATTGCTTACTTTAATAAATCGTTTTAAGAAAGCATCCGGCAGTGCGATGTTGTTCTTTTCCATCAAACTGTCATAAATATCTTTTTTCAGTTGGTTGTTGGTAGATGACTGGGCGTAGTCTTCCAGTTCATTTTTAAGTCTTTCTTTGAATTTTTCTTCAGATTCAACAACTCCCGGGCCGTATATTTTATCAAACAATTCTTGATTGAATGCCGCTTTTTCCAGTCTTGTTACTTTAGAGATAGTGGCTTTAAATGAATCTGAAAGACCTTCGGGGTTACCGTCAACTAACCCTAAAATACTTTTGCTTACATAGTCATTTGCATTATCAAAGACTTCATAAGGCTTTATGGTAATGGCATCGCCAAGCTTAGCCTTCAGAAATTTTGCTTTCACCTTATCGTCTTTAAACATATCTAAGCCTACTACTGCCGTATGTGTTACTCCGTTTTCTTTCTCTTTTTTGCCATCCAGTTCTGTCAGTTCCAGAGTTAAAATATCCTTGTCCTCAATACCATCTTCAGGATGTGTAGCATTGCCATAGCGACGAGCTAAATTATCCATCTCATCATTTAATGTTTTATCATCAATAACAACTACTTTCTTCTCTATTTTATTTTTTTTATCCAAGCCTTTTAAAGTAAATTCAGGCGTTAAGCCCAACTCGTATTCAAAAACAAAATCTTGTGGTGAGTTGATGTCAAAATGAATGTCTGCATCAGCTTTCGGTAAAGGTCTGCCCAGAAAATCCAGTTTTTCTTCGTCAATATATTTATTGATGCCGTCTGTTACCAACTTGTTGATTTCATCCAGCATAATGCCATTGCCGTACATCTTTTTAATCAGCCCTTCGGGAACAAATCCCTTGCGGAAACCTTTCATCGGTACGGTTTGTTTGTACTGGTGCAATGTTTTTTTTACGGCAGGAAGATAATCTTCAGTTTTTACATCCACGCTGATTACGGCGTTTAGTTCATCGGTTTTGTTTAAGGAGATATTCACGATATGTTAATTTGTTTGTTTAAATAAAAAACCACGACTTTGTCGTGGCGTTTTGTGGTGCGGGTGGAGGGACTCGAACCCCCATGGTTGCCCGCTAGATCCTAAGTCTAGTGCGTCTACCAATTTCGCCACACCCGCATTTCCAATAAAAATTGGACTGCAAAGATACGAACATTTAGTCAAACGCAAAAAAATTAAATTAAAAATGGTTAATAATGAACGCCTTTTTACAAAATAGTAAAGTATATTTTGAATTTTGAGTAAAATCAGCCGAAAACTGAACTATCTTTGCGCCATGAAAAATTTATCCTTGATATTGAACGCCATATTGTTTGCATTGGTAGGCGTATTGTTTTTTCTTCATTTTAAAGGCGATAAAAAGGCGGCAACTCCGGTAGTGGTAAATGCTAATGGCAAGGTAGTCAACAGCGGATTGATTGGCTATATTGATATTGATTCTTTTCAAGATAATTATGGCTACTTTAAAGCCAAAAAAGCTGAACTGGAAGCTTCTCAAGCCAATATGGAAAGCGAGTTGAACCGAAAAGTAAGTGCTTTTCAGAATGAATACGCCAAATTAGCGCAAAAGGCTCAAACGATGACCGAAGAAGAAGGGATGGCCGCACAGGAAAAATTGGCAAAACAACAACAAGATATTGAGATGCGCAAAGCGCAGATGGAAGAAAAATTTGCCAATCAAATGGCTGATTTCAATAAGACGCTGGAGAATAAGATTATAGAATACCTCAAGAAATATAATGCCGACGGAAAATATGCTTATATTTTGCCCTACTCCAGATCGCAAATCAATTTGCTGTATGTTACGCCAACCTACGATTTGACTGGCGAAGTACTAAAAGGCATGAACGAAGAGTGGTCAAGCAATAAGAAATAAGCTAAAACGTCCAGATTTCTACTTCATTATTTTTATTAATCCCGGCTAAAACAGAAGAGCCGAAATGCAGATATTTTAAATCAGGTGTTTTTAAAAACTTGGTTTCGGTGAATGTCAGCGGATTATACTCGAAAGCGGAATTGTCTTTTACATAATAAAATTTGCTGCTTACCACCGAAAAATTATGCGCATTAAATATAGGAATGTACTTGACATAATTGCCTTGAGTGTCGAAAATATAAATGCCGTTTTCTTCATCCACCAGATAAACATAAATACCAAATTCGTGAATCTGTTCCGGATGAATTTCTTTACCTAATGCCTGAGATATCGAATTGGAGGTAAACAGCACTTTGTGGTTTTCATCGAGCTTGCTCAGCTTTTGCGTGGCGGCATCGAAAATCCAAATGGTGTTATTGATTAACGATGCACCTACACAGCTAACCAATACCGTAGAACCCAAATCATAAATATCAAATATTTCTTGCTGTTTCAGCCTGTTGTCCAGCGTAATAATTTTGCCATAGTCTTCAGAATACAAGATAGTTTTAAAGCTGTTTACACTGATGATTTTTGTATGCTTGTTAATGTATTTGCTGCCATATTGCAATACCGGACTGCCATTCAACAAATGTAATTCGAGCATGCCTTTTGACAAAATATAAACCTGATCAGTGCCGTTTACAAATACATTATAGGCTTTTACGGGAATGGTTTTTAGTTTTTGCGGCGATTGGGCAAACAATACAATTGCAGACAGCATATAAAATACAGTTACTCCTGTTTTGATATGTCCAAAAATGCTATTGCTGTTCATTGTCCCATTTTTTGAGTGAGAGCAAATTGCCGTCAAAAACGGCATAAGTAAAGTTGTAAATCCAGTCGCCCAAATTGATATAGGTAGCACCATTTGCCAAGTTAATTTCCATGGGCAAATGCCGGTGTCCCATTAGCACAAAATCGTATTGTTTTTCATTAGCCATTTGTTGGGCATATTGCAACAGCCATTCATTTTCTTCGCCTTTAAATACTTCCGTTTTGGGGTCGGTAAAACTGCTGCGCGACCAAAGCAGCGCAATTTTTATACCAATATCGGGATGTAGCCACGAAAAAAGGAAATTGCTGACTGGATTTGTAAAAATCTTCTTTAATATTTTGTATTTCAAGTCACCCTTGCCTTTTCCGTCGCCGTGTGTAATGAGTATTCTCTTTCCACCACTATTTAATTCGATAGTGTCTTCTATTATTTGCACACCGAGCTCATCATTCAGGTAATTGCGCATCCACAAATCGTGGTTGCCTTTGATAAAATAGATGTCAATGCCGGCATCTTTCAGTTCGGCAATTTTAGCCAAAAAACGTACAAAATATTTCGGTACGGCTTGACGGTATTCAAACCAAAAATCAAAAATATCGCCAACAAAAAAGAGGACTTGTGCATCTGTTTTGATATGATTTAAAAAAGAAATGATTGTTTTTTCGCGAGCCAAACTCTGTGTATAAGACTGCGCCCCGAGATGCAAATCCGATAAAAAATAAACTTTTTTATCAGGTGTAAGTTGGAAGTTTAATTGAACAGACTTATTCACTGAATAAAGATACGGAAAATGCTAACTAAAAAAATGTACAGAAAATTCCTTGTGATTTTCACGATAACTCAAACGCCTTTATCTTGTTTTTCAAACTCAATAAATAATCGATATCATCGTATCCGTTGAGTAAACAAGTTTTCTTGTATGGATTGATCTCAAAGGATTCAGTTGCAACGGGATTCAATGAAGCATCTAAAATGGAGATGGTTTGCGTGGTTAAATTTACATTTACTTGTGTAAGCGGATTTTTCTCTATTTCACTAAATAGTAAAGTCAAAAATTCCGGCGTAACCACTACAGTTAGAAGTCCATTATTCAGTGCATTGTTTTTAAAAATATCTGCAAAAAAACTGGACACGACCACACGGAAACCATAATCATAAATCGCCCAGGCGGCATGTTCGCGCGATGAACCGCAACCAAAATTTTTACCTGTTACCAATACATTGCCTACATAAGTATCGTCATTCAAGACAAAATTTTCTTTGGGTGTATTGTCCGGATTAAAACGCCAGTCGCGAAATAAATTATCTCCGAAACCCTCACGTGTTGTGGCTTTAAGAAAACGTGCAGGAATAATCTGGTCGGTGTCCACATCTTCAATATTGAGTGGCACGCAGGTACTTTGTATCGTAGTATATTTTTCCATTTATTGATTGGTTATTAGTGATTAGTCATTAGTACATTGGTCATTGGTACATTGGTAAGTTAGTATTTCATGTCATTTATTCTTCATCATTCAGGTATAAACAAGCTTTGCTATAAGTAATTTCTGATGTCGTCAATTTTGCCTGTAATGGCAGCTACGGCAGCCGTAAGCGGACTGGCAAGCAAGGTTCGTGCACCTTGTCCTTGTCGCCCTTCAAAATTTCGGTTGGATGTAGATACACAATATTTTCCGGCAGGTATTTTATCTTCATTCATACCCAAACATGCGGAACATCCCGGCTCACGCAATTCCATTCCAGCATCCTGCAAAATTTTATTCAAACCTTCGGCAATAGCTTGTTTTTCTATTTGTTTACTGCCGGGTACTATCCACACAGTTACATTCTCTGCTTTTTGTTTGCCTTTTACAAAATCGCAAAACATACGTAAGTCTTCCATGCGGCTATTGGTACAACTTCCCAAGAAAACATAGTCAATATTTTTCCCTGTTAGTTTTTCGCCTTTTTTAAAGCCCATATATTGTAAGGCTTTCTCTAATCCTTTATCATCATTATCCGGAATTTTATCTGATACGGCAATGCCCATTCCCGGATTAGTTCCGTAGGTAATCATAGGCTCTATATCTTCAGCATTAAATGAATATTCTTTATCAAATGCAGCATCTTCATCTGTAAATAAGGTTTGCCATTTTTCCAAAGCTTGCTCATAATTTTCAGGGGCAAAAGTCCTTCCTTTCAAATAGGCAAAAGTTGTTTCATCCGGTGCAATAATTCCTCCACGCGCACCCATTTCTATGCTCATATTGCAAACTGTCATACGGGCTTCCATGCTCAGGCTGCGGATAGCACTTCCGGCATATTCTACAAAATAACCCGTTCCGCCACCTGTAGATATTTTGGAAATAATATAGAGAGTGATGTCTTTTGCGGTAACGCCTTTGCCCAGCTCGCCGTCGATATTAATGCGCATGGTTTTGGGACGTGTTTGTAAAATGCATTGCGTGGCAAGTACCTGTTCTACTTCCGAGGTGCCGATGCCAAATGCTACCGCTCCAAACGCGCCATGCGTGGAAGTATGTGAATCACCGCATACGATGGTCATGCCGGGTTGTGTGATGCCAAGTTCCGGACCAATGACATGTACAATGCCCTGAAACGGATGTCCCAGTCCATAAAGTTCGATGCCAAAATCAGTACAGTTTTGAATGAGTGTATCTACCTGATGTTTGGATAAAGCCTCCCGAATGGGCAGGTTTTGGTCTTTAGTCGGAACATTATGGTCGGCTGTAGCAACGGTATTTTGTGTACGGAATACGGGAATGCTGCGTTTGCGCAACCCTTCAAAAGCCTGCGGTGTAGTTACTTCGTGAATAAAATGTTTGTCGATATAAATTACCTGAGGTCCGTTTTCTATGGCTTCCACAATGTGCGAATCCCAGATTTTATCAAATAAAGTTTTTCCCATAAAACAAGATGAAGATGTAAGGTATACAATCAGACATATTATAGCAGAAAAGCGAGTTTATGTGTTTGTTAAAAAAGTGCGTAATGCTGATTGGTTTATTGATTAAGCTAATACTAATATTAATTCGTTGTGCGGTTTAAACCACATAGAATCATAGTATTTCTAATCATAAATTGTTGTTTGGTGCAAAACAGTATAGACAGGCAAGCAAAAACATAGTATCGCCATTGGCGATTCCTGTATTTTTTTATTCTTGCCTGATTTTTGTATGGATAACATTGTTAATCCTAAAAAATCTATGCCTCAAATGGTAAAAATTATAAAACAATACACACAAGTGCTTATACCTAAGTTCAAGTGTTAAATGCAATTTTTTGGGGAACAAAATAACATTCTTTATATAGATTATTAATTTAATTGACATTTATATTTGTAGTAGGATGCAGAATAGGAATTGTAGGTTTAAAAGTGTCTAAAAACAGTTTTTAAGCTGCATTTTTTGCATTTATTGTGG
>DAOQII010000136.1:0-6473 GCA_035339455.1 Chitinophagales bacterium | reverse complement strand
AAGATACATGCTACATTTTCCGGGCATACACACGGCTTTCAGTTCGGAGTTGAAAATCCGAAAATGCACATAAAATGGAGCCCCTCACAGTGGGTATATCCGCATTGGGCAGGCTTATACAACAATGAGAGGGGACAGTATTTATATGTCAATCGTGGTGCCGGATTTTTAGGTTATCCCGGTCGAGTGGGCATTCCACCGGAAATCACGATTATACAATTTAAGAAAAAATAATTGCTGTTTATTCGTTTCTGAATACGATTTCTCCGTCGAAAATATCGGCAATCACAGGCTTGTCTTTTTTTATTTTATCGGCAATAATCAATTTTGACAGTTGATTGATAAGTTCTCTGTTGATTAATCTCTTCAGTGGTCTTGCACCGAATTGTACATCGTAGCCTTCTTCAGCAAAATGATTGGTTAATTCATCGGTATAACTCAAATCAATTTCCATGTCTTTCAGCTGTTTTTGCAAGTTGTGCAACTGAATGCGAACGATGTCTTTGATGTCATTTTGCAGTAAAGGTTTAAACATGATGACTTCATCAATACGGTTGTAAAACTCCGGACGTAATACCCGTTTTATGGCATCCAGAATTTGTATTTTAGAAGTTTCCGTAGCGGTGAAAACCTCACTTTCAGTTTTTACATTTTCAAAATTTTGCTGTATCAAATGCGAGCCGATATTGGAGGTCATGATAATAATCGTGTTTTTAAAATCGACTACTCTACCTTTATTATCAGTTAATCTGCCGTCTTCTAACACCTGTAACAATATATTGAATACATCGGGATTTGCTTTTTCAATTTCATCCAGCAACACTACCGAATATGGATGATTGCGTACCGCTTCTGTAAGCTGACCACCTTCATCATAGCCTACATATCCCGGAGGCGAACCTATCAGTCGGGATACGGAATGTTTTTCCATGTATTCACTCATGTCGATACGCACCATGGCTTTTTCATCGTCAAATAATAACTCGGCTAAAGCTCGGGCTAATTCTGTTTTACCGACACCCGTAGTACCGATAAATAAAAACGAGCCTAATGGTTTTTTAGGATCATGTAACCCGGCACGGCTTCTGCGAATGGCATCGGCAACAGCCACGATAGCTTCATCCTGACCTACCACTCTCAGGTGCAGATAATCTTCTAAATTCAGCAATTTGTCTTTCTCGGTTTGCAACATTTTTGTCAAAGGTATACCGGTCCATTTCGAGATGATTTCAGCAATATCCTCTGAGGTTACTTCTTCTTTCATCAAGCGTTTATCCGCTTTGTTTTCTTGCAATTCTTTTTCAAATTCCGCCAGTTTTTCTTCGCTGTCTTTTATTTTGCCATATCGTATTTCGGCTACTTTGCCATAGTCGCCATTGCGTTCTGCTTGCTCAGCTTCGAGTTTTAGATTTTCAATTTTTATTTTCTCATTTTGAATTCTGTCTACAACCGTTTTCTCACTTTCCCATTTTGCTTTAAACTCGTTTCTGCGTTCACTCAGTTCAGCAATTTGTTTAGACAAGTCTGCAACTTTTGCTTCATCGTTTTCTTTTTTAATGGCTTCACGTTCTATTTCCAACTGACGAATTTTTCGTTCCAGTTCATCCAGCTCTTCCGGCACAGAGTCCATTTCTAAACGAAGCTTAGCAGCTGCTTCATCAATTAAGTCTATTGCTTTGTCCGGTAAAAAGCGGTTGGTAATATAACGGTTAGAAAGCTCAACTGCACTGATAATGGCCTCGTCTTTTATCGTTACTTTATGATGGTTTTCATAGCGCTCTTTCAGTCCGCGCAAAATGGAAACTGTATCTTCCACACTGGGTTCTTGTACCATTACTTTCTGAAAACGCCGTTCTAATGCTTTGTCTTTTTCAAAATACTTTTGATACTCGTTGAGTGTGGTAGCGCCTACGGCACGCAGCTCACCGCGGGCAAGAGCAGGTTTCAAAATATTGGCAGCATCCATAGCACCGTCGCCACCGCCACCTGCACCTACTAAAGTATGAATCTCGTCAATAAACAAGATGATTTGTCCTTCAGATGAAATAACTTCTTTGATAACAGATTTCAAACGTTCTTCAAATTCCCCTTTGTATTTGGCACCTGCAATAAGGGCACCCATATCCAATGAATAGATGATTTTAGTTTTCAGGTTTTCTGGTACATCGCCTTGGATGATACGAAAAGCAATACCTTCTACGATAGCTGTTTTACCTACGCCGGGTTCGCCCACTAAAATCGGGTTGTTCTTTGTACGTCGGGATAAGATGTGCAATACACGGCGTATTTCTTCATCTCTGCCAATAACAGGATCAAGCTTGTTGGATTCTGCGAGCTGGTTTAGATTTTTTGCATATTTGTCTAATGAATTGTAAGTCATATCTGCGCTGGGATTATTTACGGTTGAGCCTTTTCTCAAATCTTTTATTGCTTGTTTCAGATTAGCTTCGGTAAGACCGTTTTGTTTTAAAATTTTTGAGGTTTCATCATTCACACTTAATAAAGCTAATAATAAATGTTCGATAGAAACGTATTCGTCGTTTAGTTCTTTCAAATAAGAATTAGCTTTCAATAAAACCTGACTTAGATTTTGAGAAGGATATTTCACATTATCTTCCGAAACAGTAGGTTGCTTTTGAATTAAAGCACTTAATTCTTGTTCAATTTTTTTGATATCCACACCGGTTTTTTTGAATAAAAAAGGAGTCATGTCTTCATCATTATTCAGGATGGCTTTCATCAAATGAAAAGTATCCATATAGGCATGTTTTAAATCGAATGCAATTTGCTGGGCATCTGCCAGTACCTCTTGCGTTTTAATGGTAAAATTATTTGGATTCATTTTTTAATAGTTTAATAGTGAATAATACTAAATTACGAAATACCCATTTGTTTTAGGTATAATTCGGTAGTTTATTTTTAAGAGAAGCAGCGTTGGATTTTTATAGACTATTTTATCAAGAATTATGCTAACGATGAAATTGAATTATTTCAGAAAATTTTTCAGTTTTTTTATAGTTATGCTGTAAATATGTCATTGTTTTTAAATAAAACCTGACATTTTTTATGTTTGCTTCGCTATTTAGTTTACTGACTATTTGATGTTTACTTAATGAATTATGCTTTTTGATTTTTTATCTTCGCAATAGATATAGCAAAAGTGATGATAACTGTTAGAAAAGCCGAACCGGAAGATTTTGAGGTGATTTATTCTTTGATTCACGAGCTGGCTGTTTTTGAGCAGGCTCCTGATGAACCTTCAAATTCTCTAAAACGATTTATTGAGGAAGGAACTTGCAAAAATCCGAGGTTTCATATAATAGTAGCAGAAGCGAATAAAGAAATTGCCGGTATGGCACTCTATTATTTCGGCTATTCCTCCTGGAAAGGCTCTATGTTATATCTGGATGATTTGATTGTTCGTGAAAATTACAGAAGACAAGGCATTGGAAAATTATTAATGGATGAGTTAATAAAGATTGCCAAGGAAGAAAAGATAAATCAGTTGCGCTGGCATGTATTAGACTGGAACGAATCGGCTATCAATTTTTATAAAAATTATCCGGTTAGTTTTGACAAAACATGGATAACAGTGAAAATTGAAAAAGATGATTTGAGTAGTATTTAATCTGATACGATAACTATTAATTATAAAATTTTAATCATAGAAAGATGCGTGTATTTAAATTTGGAGGAGCATCGGTAAAAGATGCAAACGGGATAAAAAATGTTGCCGGAATCATACAAAAATATGGCGATAAAAATTTAGTAATTGTCGTTTCAGCTACCGGAAAAACGACTAATGCACTCGAAGAAGTAATTAAAGCCTATTTCTCGGATGCAGATCCAAAAGAAAAATTTGAAATTGTAAAGCAAAATCACAATCAGATTGCACAGGAATTATTTGGTCATCAGCACCCTGTTTTTGATAAATTACAAAATATTTATGCCGAAGTAGAATGGCAACTCGAAGAAGACCGCAAAGATGCATACAACTATGTTTATGACCAGATTGTATCACAAGGTGAGCAGATTTCATCTGTAATTCTAAGTGCATATCTCAATGAAGTAGGCGTTGTAAATACCTGGCTGGATGTAAGAGATATCATGAAAACAGATGATACTTACCGGGAGGCCATAGTAGACTGGCAAAAAACACAACAGCTGATGAACGAAAAAGTGAAACCTGTTTTGAATGATACGATTATGGTTACACAGGGTTTTATTGGCTGCACATCTGAAAACTGTACAACTACTTTGGGCCGGGAAGGCTCTGATTATACGGCAGCAATTTTTGCCAATATGCTTGATGCTGAAAACCAAACCATTTGGAAAGATGTACCCGGAGTGATGAATGGCGACCCGCGTGTATTTGAAGATGCCATTTTTATGGATGAGATTTCATTTAACGAAGCTGTGGAAATGACCTTCTACGGAGCAACAGTTATCCATCCCAAAACGATAAAACCACTCCAGAATAAAAATATTCCCTTATTGGTCAAATCATTTATCAATCCTGAAGGTAAGGGGACAACAGTAGGTGGTTCGGACAGCAATTTACCTCCGGTGCGTATCGTGAAGAACCAACAGGCACTTATTTCATTGCATACCAAAGATTTTTCATTTGTAGAAGACGAGATAGTAGCAGAAATCTTCAACGCATTCTCAAAAGCTAATCTCAAGGTAAATATGATGCAACAAGGAGCTATCAAATTTCAGGCTGTCGTTGATAATATTCCTGAAAAAATACAAAAAGTTAAGGCCGCTCTTGATGCACATTTTAATTTTGAAATTTCTGAAGGGCTCACCATTTTGACTATCCGTCACTATCCCGATTTCGAATGTATCAAAAAACATATTGGAGATAAAACGGCTTTGCTTGAACAGCGTACTAAAGATACTTATCAGGGGTTGTTGAAGTAAGCTGATAGTCGATAGTCCATAGTGCGCAGTCCACTGATGAATATTGACATACAAGTATGCTACATAAATTTATTTTCATACTATTCAGACTTGAAATAAGTTGACAGTTTTACGGGGGGATTAAAGATGAGGTAGTTCTTATATACTTTCAAATATATTCCATGAAAAATACTTTAGCCACACTCGGCTTACTGCTCATTTAATCCATTGAAAATGAGTAATAAATAATAGTATTGCAGATTAATCTGCACTAAATCCATTAGTAAATCTTATTTTTGCGAACGATAAACAACCTAAACAAGTTAACATGGTAAGAGAAACTGAAATAAAATTTAAAATACAACTGGACAACCAAAATCTGCCAGAAAAAATAAAATGGACGGCAACTGACGGTCCGCAAGGTGACGGTGATGAATGCAAAAGTATTTTTGTAGGCATGTGGGATGGAAACGAAAAAAATACCATGCGCTTTGATTTGTGGACAAAGGATATGCAAATAGATGAAATGCATACGCATTTTTTTCAGCTGTTGCTAAGTATGGGCGACACTTATCATCGTGCTACCGGCAATCCTTTTGTACAAGAAGATATCAAGCAGTTCTGCATGGATTTGGCAGATAAAACCCGTGCTTGGGAAGACAAAAACAAGGACTAACTAGTTGTATGGTTTAAATCACATAGAAACATAGCATTTAATCAAACATTTGCTGCTTAGCGAAAATCTGATTAGACAGTCAAGCAAAAATAGCGTATCGCCTATGGCGATTTCTATATTTTTCTATTCTTTCTCAATTATTGTATGGTAAGCATTGTTAATTCTAAAAAAATCTATGCCTCTATATGGTAATACACTATAAATCAAACCGGACAAAAACTAAAGGCTAGTCAGGTTTTATCTCCTTTCCTTTCTTTTTTATTTTCATTTTTTCTTTTAAATTAGAAGATGAAGAAATGCCTGCTTTTTGGAATCGCATGTATGCTGTTTGCCTGCAAAAAAGAAACAACAAAACAAACCTTGCGAACGGCCTCATCTGCTGATATAAAAACAGAAAGCTGGATGCATGATTTACAACAGCTTTATGCATCATCTAATTTTACATTAAAAGATATTATGATACCGGCTGCACATGATGCAGGCATGTATCAGCTTACCTCATGTACGTTTGGTGCTAATGCTTGCAATACGCAAACACAATACCAGTCGTTTCAAAAAATGCTGATGCAGGGCATACGTATGTTTGATGTGCGTCCCAAAAAAGTCGGGAATAAGTTTTACACTTTTCATGCTACCGACTGTGACGGACTGGGCTGCAATGGCGCACCACTTGCTTCTATCTACAGCGATATAAATACATTTCTAAACAGTCATGCCGAGCTTGTAGTGCTGGAATTATCCCATTTTTGCCATACCGCATTTACAGATACCGCTTTAATCAATCTGGCTGAGCGCACGTTTGGTGCTAAATTGTTAAAAGACACGAACCCTGTACCGCTCAACTTTCTAACGACACCATTAGCTGAATTGATAAACAGCAACAACACCGGAAAAG
>DAOQII010000135.1:0-6500 GCA_035339455.1 Chitinophagales bacterium | reverse complement strand
GGTTTTACCGTTACAGTGGATGTGGCAGTTCCATCACAACCATTAGTTGTACCTGTTACGGTATAAGTTGTCGTTGTGGTTGGACTAACAGAAATACTTGCACCTGTTGCACCGGTATTCCAACTATAGGTAGTTGCTCCACTTGCAGTAAGTGTAGCAGATTGACCATTACATATGGAAGGGCTGTTTACTGTTACCGTTGGATTGGGTTTTACCGTTATCGTAATAGTAGGACTAGTTGCAGGATTCCCGCTTGTACAACTTAAATCACTCGTTAAAACTACTTTTATGACATCATTATTGTTAAATGTTGCTGAAGTATATGTTGAAGAATTTGTGCCAACTGCAATATTATTTATATACCATTGATAAGAAGGTACAGTTCCGCCATTTGTTGGGTTAGCAGTTAAAGTTAATGATGTGCCTTGACATATTGGTGCATTACCTGTAATGCTTACGGATACAGCAGCGGCAGTAGTATGAGTTATTGTAATAGTGTTGCTATTGGCAGTTAATCCGCTGTTACAAATACCATTGCTTGTTACTTTTACATATACTTGAGCATTATTGGGCAATGCATTGTTTGAATAAGTCGAAGAATTAGTACCTACAGGTGTGCCATTCAAATACCATTGATAGGTTGGATTTGATCCTGCATTGGATGGAGTGGCAGTGAAGGTAACATTTGTACCCGGACAAATTGAAATTGCTGTAGCTACAATAGCTACTGTTGGAGGAGTATTTGCCACAGTAATTGTTTTAGTCGAAGTAACCAAACAACCTCTGTTGCTTTTTACTGTTAAAGTAATAGTTTTTGTTCCGGTTGTAGAGTATGTAACTGCAGGAGGATTTTGTCCGTTGAAAGTTGCAGGTGTAGCTCCAGAGCCAAAATTCCAAGTCCATTGTGTAAGTGTACCTGCCGGTGGCGGTGTAGAAGCATCTGTGAAAGTAATTGCCTCACCAGGACAAATAATATCATCGGCATCATTGTCATTTATATTAGCTACAGGTCCTTGTATTTGCGCTGTACCGCCAAATGTGATAGTAAATCCATTTCCTGTAGAAGTAAAATTATTGATGGCAATAGCGTAAGTTTCACCAGCTACAACAGTAAGCTCTTTTACAAACTGACTTTGACATCTGTTGCTTCCTATACCACACCAAAAATAAGCTAAGTCTGCATTGCAACCGGAATATTCTTCATTATAACCAGCTGTTGGAGATAGTCCAGTAGTAGAGGTATTTGCATTAGCTCCACCCGGAGTGCATAGTGGGGCAGACGCCATACAACGAACTACTTGTTTTCCGCTACAGTTACCTAGCCCATTAGGCAATTTATAAACTACAAAATCTAAATCATCATTTGTATTGGAAGGAAACAAAGTAAAGTTAAATGTACCGGATGTAGCAAAAGTAAAAGCATACCAAGTAGAGTTTGACTCAATAGTTCCGCCTCCAAAGCAAGCAGCATCATTCATTTCTGTGTTATTTGCACCAGCTCCGCTTACAGCCGGAACAGTAAATGTACTTTTATCGCAAAGCACGACGGCTGTTGGGCAATCACTACTAGGAGTTGGAACAGGGTTGTAATTATTAATACAATATTGGAATGTACCTTTGTTTGTATTAAAGCCATCTACACGAATTAAATAAGTTTCACCTATTGTTAATCCACCTTTATAAACCTGAATAATATTTTGTCCTGCAGGTGCAGAACCGCATACTAATTCATTAATTGTCCCCCCACATGTACCGGAGTATAAGGCAACTTGTGGTCGTGCCAATGTTCCTCCTAGAGGAGAGCCTTGATTTCCATTAATTACTATTGTTACATCTGTCGCTGTGGCAACAAACTTATACCACACATCATTTACGGTTCCACCCCAGCATGCTGCGGCTGCAAAACCTCCACCTGTTGCCACATCGTCAGTAGCAGCCACAGTGGTTCCGGCTGCGGCAGCTGAGCAATAATTGGATACATTGGATATCAAAATGGCGTTTGTACAATTATCGTTTGCAGGTTGAGCAATTGCTAATAACGTCGTTATCGTACACCATAGCAGTGTGTATATTTTCTTATTCATAAGTCAGTTTTCCTCCTTAAAAATAAAAAAAAATTACTGAATTATTAAAAGTTGCCCCTATTCATAACTAACAATATGAATTTTATCAACATGGAATAGCTTAATTAATTAATACTGCTAATCTCTAACTGTCAAACACAAGATAGTTAGAGCGAAATTTCTTACTTTTGTGTACAATTTAATAAGAATGAAAAAATTAGTTTTAGCTGTATCAATTTTTATAGCCTACAATTTACAAGCTCAAGTAAAACTTGACAAAGGCATCATGATGGAAAAAAAGAATGCATTTTATGATTCCATTATACGTATGAATGATGCTTACAGCGAACCAAAATCCGCGTCTAAAAAAATGGAATTGAAAATGGACTTTTCCGGTTTGGATTATCCTAAATCTATAAACGATTTTAAAACGATAAAAGCCATCAATCCTGTATCTCAAGGCAACACAGGCACTTGCTGGAGCTTTAGCTCCATATCATTTTACGAAGCAGAAATAGCCCGTTTGACCGGTAGTGTGATTGACCTTTCTGAAATGTATAACGTGTACTGGCAATACGTAGAAAAGGCAAAAGAATTTGTCCGCACCCGTGGAACCAGCGTTTTTGATGAAGGCTCCGAATCAAATGCCACCCAACTGATGATGAAAAAATACGGCACTGTTCCTGCTTATGCTTATACAGGCATGAAAGACGGTCAGCCTTTTCAAGACCATTCAAAAATGGCTGATGAAATGAAAGCCTATCTCCAAAGTATAAAAAATAATAATGCGTGGAATACGGATGAAGTTGTAGTAACGATAAAGTCTATTATGAACTTTTACATGGGTACACCTCCGACAACAGTGGAATGGAAAGGTGTAAATATGTCGCCTCAAGATTTTATGAAAAACATCTGTAAACTCAACCCGGATGATTATGTAGAATTAATGTCATTTGCCAATGTGCCTTATTGGACCAAACAAGAATATGCAGTACCGGATAACTGGTGGCATTCTAAAGATTATATCAATATACCGCTTGATGTTTATATGTCAACTTTGAAAAAGGCAGCAGCAAATGGAATTTCTGCTGTCATTGGCGGTGATGTAAGTAATGAGCCGGGCATGTATAATAAATTTGGTATTGCTGTAGTGCCATCATTTGATATTCCTTCAGCTTATATTGATGAAAATGCCCGTTTATTCCGTTTCCTGAATGGGACAACTACCGACGACCACGGTATGCACATGGTGGGATATTGCGAAAAACCAAACGGCATCTGGTTTTTGATAAAAGACAGCGGTAGCAATGGGCATAATAACATAAATGCTGATGGTTATTGGTTTATGCATGAAGACTATGTGAAACTTAAAATGACCACTTATACCGTTCCAAAATCTTTGGTAAAAGACATTTTAGAAAAGGTAAAATAAGCTCATTTTGTCAGAATGAATAAGATAAAACTTTTTTTTTCTGACCGTGTTCTAAAGTATTTAGTATTCTTGCTTTTTGCAATTGGTGTACTCTATCGTGTCATACTCTGGTGGATGAACAGAGGTATGTATATTGATGAAGCTAACTTGGCTCGAAATATTTACGAGCGCAATTTTTTAGGTTTGACCCGACCACTTAGCTACGAGCAATTTGCTCCTCCCTTCTTCTTGTTCATCACAAAAATTAACACCATCTTATTCGGTTCTGATGAAAAAGTATTTCGACTGTTTGCATTGATTTCAGGAGTTGCAGCCATATTCCTTTTCGTGAAAATTGCAAGACAGTTTATTTCGCTAAAAGCAATTTGGTATCCATTGGCATTGTTTGCAACAGGAGCAATATATTTGCGCTATTCAACAGAATTTAAACAATATTCTTCAGATGCTTTCATCTCTTTACTCGTAGTATATACAGCCACTCGATTGTCAATAAATACAGCGAAACCGATATTGTTTTTGATGGTATGGATTCTGCTGGGCTCTTTAGCTATATGGCTGTCCATGCCGTCCGTGTTTATACTTGCAGGAGTAGGAGCTTATTATTTTGCAGAAATCATCAGGACAAAAACTTACAAACAATCATATCTTCTGATATTTATAGTTCTAATTTGGCTCTTGCAATTTGGCTATTATTATTTTGCCATATTACAACCACAATCGCAGTCTAATTACTTGCAGCAATTTCATCACTGGTATTTTTTAGATGCATTTCCTGAAAGTTTCAATGCTTTTAAATCTCATAATGGCTTATTGCTAAAAGGACTTTTTGAAGCCATGTCAGGTAAGTTGTTGCTAAGTTTAATTCTCAATATCATATTATATATAACAGGGGTATATTATACTATTAAAGCCAACAGGAATTTATTATTCTTATTGTTCTTTCCTATAATATTGACTCTTGCTGCATCCGCTTTGAAGGCTTATTCATTAATGGACAGGTTAATGCTTTTTTATTTTCCATTAGGCTTATTACTGCTCGGAAAAGGATTAGACTTTTTTATGCAAAAAGTGAATGCAGTCGTAATTAAAATTCCTGTCATATTGTTGTGTGTATTTACAGTATTTAAATTTAACAAAATCAGTTATCTCACAACCAAACCACTTAATCTAGAAGCTGTTGATGATTGTTTAGACTTCCTGCTTACCCAGAACATTACTGCACAAAATTTATATATTCATAATTTGGCAAGTGGAGGCTACGTGTACTATACAGAAATTCACCCGAATAAAACAAAATGGAAATCACTGGCAAATGCTCACTTTCTCAACTGGGATGCAGATTACACTCAACTTCTTGCAAATGAAAAATCTGCAGTACTGACAACTTCTATGGGACAAGATGTAAAAGAGAAAGTCTGGGATAAAATAGTAATATCTAATACAATTCTAGCTACTTACGATAAAACAGATGCTAAAGCAATGGTATTTGAAGCTAAAAAGTAACCGTTAATTAGTGTTTACTTTATTACAAATGGATATTCAATTTCCACATCTGTTTCTCCATTGGCATTGGTAATATCACCTGTACTAACTCCTAATGCAAACTTATCAGGGAGATGCCTTAGTATCAATTTAAACATACCCTCTCCTCCTGTTCCATTACTTTTGCAGCTAAAAATAAGTCCTATTGGTTTTCCATCTTCGTCGGAATCTTCATAATTGAAATATTGCAACAAAGTACCCGGAGAAACCGAATAAAAAAACTGATGGGCTATACCTTCTTCCTCCACTTCTGTGGTAATATTTTCTTCAGGATTATTTTGTTTATTCCATAATTCTATTTGCGTTGTAAAATATGTATTTTTTGGCAAAGTATCAGAAGTGATGATTGGTTGGCTGGCTCCATCTCCATCCAAATCTTCCCATTGGAAGGTATAGTTTTGATTAGTCAGCGTATCAGTAAAAACAACTTTAACTGTAGTGATTAATTCTGCTTCGTTTATCAAAACAGGATCTTTCTTTTTACAGCCAAAAACCACGAGCATACTTATCGTTAAGCAAACTACTTTTATTACTTTAGTTGATTTCATACTTATTCAAATGCATATTTTATTCTAAAAATGATATTTGCTCCGGGTTCGTCTGTGTAGTAGCGAAAGCGATTCAAATAGTTTCTGTACGATTTATTGGCAGCATTTTCTGCCGATACGGAAAATTGCAAGGCGTTTTTTGTTTTTATTTTCATCGAATATCCTGCTTCTATATTCAATAATGTGTAAGTGGGCGGTGCAACTTTATAGTCTGTAATATCGCTTGGTATTCGTGTTTGCTTGATGACCGTTTCGGTATTAATCGTTCCATAAAAATAATTGGAATGTTTGAACTCCGCTTTTACATCTAATCCGAAACTAAGTTGGTCGGACGGCATATAAATCAAGTTATCTCTAGTGTTCATATTTCTGCCTCGCACCAAACTCGATTTCATCCACAAGGTAAAGTATTTATAAAAATTGCTCCTGGCATAAAAATCTGCTCCATATAAAAGCGCATTGGTATTGGTATATTTGAATGCCGGAAACGCACCGCGAATAGTTAATACAGGATAGCCGAGCGGATAATAATAAATGTAGTTTTTGCTGTAATTGATATACGGATTTACTTCAACATGCAAATATTGTTTGTAATTACTTTGCAGACCTATTGCAAATTTAATATTATGCTCATTTTGTAGGTTAGGGTTTCCATACTCCATTACCGCAGCTCCATGGTGTAACCCGTTGCTGTATAATTCTCCCGGATTCGGAAAGCGTGAATTTGCTGTTAGCGAAGAGGATAAAACGAAATAATTTTTGGGCTGTGTATAAGAAAGATAAATTCCCGCACCATAGTTACTAAAATTAAAAACGGGCTTTTGCAAAATTTTTGTGGCGTCATAAAAAGCAGGCAAAAACCTGGTATATTCATAGCGAGCTGCCATTTGCCATTTGATATTTTTATACGTAAAT
>DAOQII010000134.1:0-6522 GCA_035339455.1 Chitinophagales bacterium | reverse complement strand
AAATTTAAGCCCGACATGGTACCCGCCCGGAAAATAAATTTCTTTTCTTTAACAGGCTTTTCTGATGAGTTGACTTCGGTTAGATCCTGGGCGAATAAAACACAAGGAAATACCAATAAAAGAAGTAGATATATAGATTTCATGTAAAATATATTAATAGTTTCTCGCTTTTTCTTTTTCATCTTCTTCAAATACAATATCAGAATAATCAGTAATGACATGATAAACCGTATCCCGTTCTATAGGTTTTCTGCCTACAGCTTTGATGAGGTTCACCAGCTCGCGAGTACTCATAGCCGGAGCTTGTTCTTCGCTGCCCGCCATCGAATAGATTTTTGTCGTATCGTCTATCGTGCCGTCAATATCATCCACGCCGAAATTCAAGCTAAGTTGCGTGGTATTTCTGCCTATCATGGCCCAATAGGATTTTATATGATCGAAATTATCCAGATATATTCTGGCGATAGCATAATTGCGCAAGTCTTCAATCACAGTTACTTCCGGTAAATGCTGCATTTCATTGTGTTGGTTTCTGAATTTCAGCGGAATGAATGCATTGAATCCATGTGTGCGGTCTTGCAGTTGGCGCAGTCGCTCCATGTGATTTACACGATGTGCGAAAGTTTCTATATGCCCATACAACATCGTGGCATTGCTCGGTATGCCAAGCTTATGCGCTGTTTCGTGCATATCCAGCCACTCTTGCGCGCTGCACTTTCCACCTGCTATTTCATCGCGGATTTTATCGTCAAATATTTCGGCACCCCCACCCGGCATCGAATCCAATCCTGCGGCTTTCATTGCTCTTAATCCTTCTTCGTACGTAACTTTTGCTTTTTTGAAAATATAGTGATATTCTACAGGGGTAAGTGCTTTGATATGCAAACCGGGACGATGTTTTTTTATAGCACTGAATAAGTTTTGATAAAATTCAAAATCCTGTTTTGGGATAACACCGCCTGTGATATGCACTTCCGTTACCGGTTGATTGTCGTATTTTTTTACAATATCCAACATCTGTTCTACACTGAGTTCCCAGCCTTGTTCGCGCTGTTTTATCAAACGAGAATACGAACAAAATTTGCAAGTATATACACAGATATTGGTTGGCTCTACATGAAAATTGCGGTTGAAATAAGTGTTGTCACCGTGTTTTTTATTCCTGATAAAATTGGCTAAAGCACCAACAAAACCTACGGTAGCTTTCTCATATAGCAAGATGCCTTCTTCCATGTTGATGCGCTCACCATGAAGCACTTTTATTGCAATAGCTTTTAGCCGGGCATCTGTTCCGGGTAGTAGAAGTATTTGTTCTATGTTTTCCAGGGCAACCATCATGACTTTAATTTTTTACTAAATGACAAACAGCATCTACCCATTCCGGCTCCGAATTTAAACTCTCTACCAACGTAATCGATTCGCCGCCATGTCCACGGAAAAGTTCGAGGTATTCCTCTTGCACTTCATACAGTGTTTCCAAACAATCGGCTACAAATGCCGGACAAAAAATGAGCAATTTCTTCTTGCCTTCTCTCGCGAGCTGAGGTAAAACATCAACCGTGTAAGGTTCCAGCCAAACTTCTTTTCCCAATCTTGATTGGAATGAAAGAGTATATTTTTCTTTAGGTAAATTAAGTTCTTTTACAAGCAAACGTGTAGTTTGATAACATTGTGCTTTGTAGCAATGCTGATTCATGCTTTCAATTTTTGAACAACAGTCTTCTTTTTGAAGGCAATGGCATCCGCTGATATCTGCTTTCTTGATTTGCCTGGCGGGGATGCCATGATAAGAAAACACGACATGGTCGTACTCGTCGAAATTATAAGATTTTCCTCGTGTAGCGAATGCATTTATGAATAAAGCATCATCATAAAACTGATGAATAAACTTAATATCCGGAATAGTTTGCCATGTGGAAGTAATATCTTGAACTTTTTGCAATATTGACCCGGTGCATGCAGAAGAATACTGTGGAAATAATGGAAGAACAACAATTTTGTTAACTTGTAATTGGCGCATTTTTTCCAGCGCTGTTTCCAGTGAGGGACTTTGATAGCGCATGGCAATCTCTACGATAAACTCATCGCCAAGTTGTTGTTGTACGAGTTTGCCCAAATCTTGTGTGTGATATAACAAAGGAGAGCCTCTTTCCGAATCCCATATTTTGCGATAAGTTGATGCAGAGTGTTTGTAACGGGCAGGCACTATGATGCCGCGTACCAACAGGTTTCTTTTCAGCCAGCCAAAATCTATAACTCGTTCATCGGTCAAAAATTCAATGAGATATTTATACACGTCTTTATTACCGGGGCTGTCCGGAGTGCCCAGGTTGACTAATAAAACGCCAGTTTTCTTTTGCAACATAATTTGAGTGCAAAAATAAAGTTTGGAGACCGTAAAAAGTAATGTTTTCTGCATTAATACAAAATGGGAGATTTTTATATTTAGCAGAACCAATTCTATATATAAGGAGGAGATAATTAATGTAATCCTTTTGCTTTGTTTAGTAGAAATAAGGTAATAACTAACCTCTTGTACAGTTTGTTTTATAATTTTTACCACATAGAGTCATCGTTTTTTTAGGATTATCAATGTTTGCCATACAAAAATTGGGTTAAGAATAGAAAAATATAGGAATCGCCAAAGGCGATACTATGTTTTTGCTTGACTGTCTAAAAGGACTGCACCAAACAACTATTTGCTATTATAAATCCTATGCTTCTATGTGGTTTAAACTATACAATGAGGTTTAAACTATACAACAAGTTAATGAAAGCAATTTTTATTAAAAACAATCTTATATATAGCTCAATTTGATATTGAAATATCATTTGGGAAATAGTTAAAAATTGTAAGTTATAACTCGAATACAGCATCTGCCAAATACAGCAAAACACCATTTTTAATATTTTAATACAAAGTTTGCTTGTATATGCTAAAGCTACAAAAACTTCTCACCTTTATTCATCTTGATGTCGTGCGTAAATTCCTTGATACGCTGTTCCTCGTCTTTATTGCAAATCAGTAGCACATCATCGGTATCCACTATGATAAAATTTTCCAATCCCTGAATGACAACCAGTTTATTTTCGGGTACATTGATGATGTTATGAGTAGAATCATAAATCACCACGTTATTTCCGTTTACTGCATTTTGCAGGTAGTCTTTTTCTTTCTCTACATATAAAGAAGCCCAAGTGCCCAGATCGCTCCATCCAAATGAAGATGGTATCGTATATACATTCTTAGCTTTCTCCATAATACCGTAATCTATGGAAATACTAGGACACTGCGTAAATGCTGTAACTACTCCTTCTTGTTCTTTGGCTGTGAGTAGGTCAGATTCTATTTCGGCAAATGCTTCATAAACTTCATTCAAGTTGCTTTCTAAAGCTGAAATTACCGTATTGACATTCCAGATAAAAATTCCGGCATTCCACAAAAAGTCACCACTTTTTATAAATTGCTGAGCTACTTCTTTCTGGGGTTTTTCCGTGAAAGTCTTTACCTGATGAATTTCAGGTGCCACTTCTTTTTCCATATACTGGATATAGCCATATCCGGTATCAGGGCGTGTAGGGCGTATGCCGAGCGTAGCCAGTGCATTATGCTGAGATACAAAATCCAAAGCCGTGTTGCAAATGCGTACAAATTCATCTTCATTCATAATAATATGGTCAGATGGGGCTACAATCATATTGCCATCACGATTGATTTTTCTGATTTTCATTGAAGCGTAAGCAATACAGGGTGCTGTGTTTTTGCGTGCAGGTTCAGCCAGTATTTGTACATCCGTTACATCCGGCAGCTGTTCTTTGATAAGCGGGATATAATCACTGTGTGTCAGAATAAAAATATTCTCTTTAGGGCATATTTTAGTAAAACGATCGTAAGTTGCCTGTATCAGCGTTCTTCCCGTACCTAAAATATCCAGAAATTGTTTGGGTTTGCCTGTTCTGCTCGCGGGCCAAAATCTGCTGCCAATTCCTCCTGCCATGATGGCCACGTATGCATTTGCGTTCATATTAACTGTTTATAGTGAGAAAAAGTCGAATAATGCTTGTATTTATCTTATTTGCTGAAAATCAGTCCACAAAAGTAAATATTATCGTAAAAATTACATAAAACTTTTTAACAGCTTTTTGCATTTGTTTTAGTTAGCTTTGAGTATCTTAATGTATTGAAAAAACAAGATTTTATTTGAATCTATTTTTAATCTGATTTTTTTATGAGTGTGAAAAATGAAACGATGTTAAGCGCGTTAAAAGAATATTTTGGCTTTGAAAAATTTAAAGGCAATCAAGAAGCTATAATTGAAAGCATAATATCTAAAAAGGATACATTTGTTATTATGCCTACAGGCGGAGGCAAGTCGCTTTGTTATCAGTTGCCGGCTGTGATGAATGAAGGAACTGCCATTATTATCTCGCCACTAATTGCGCTGATGAAAAACCAGGTGGATCTTATTCGCGGTTACAGCAACGTAGATAATATTGCCCACTTTATTAATTCTCAGCAAAATAAAACGCAAACCAATCAAGTAAAAAAAGATATAGTGGACGGCAAATGCAAATTGCTGTATGTTGCTCCCGAAAGTCTGGTAAAACAGGAAAATATTGATTTTCTTAAAACGATTAAAATTTCTTTTGTAGCTGTTGATGAAGCGCATTGTATTTCTGAATGGGGACATGATTTCCGTCCGGAATACCGCAAAATCAGACAGATGCTCAATGATATTGAAGGGAATATTCCTATAGTGGCACTTACAGCTACAGCCACACCTAAAGTGCAGCAAGATATCGTGAAAACGCTGGGCATGCACGATCCGCAAATTTTTATCTCGTCCTTTATGCGCGAGAATCTATTTTACGAAGTGCGTCCCAAACCGAGCAAACAAGATGCAATAAAAGATATCATTAAGTATATCAAAAAGGAAGGAAATAAAAGCGGGATTATTTATTGCCTGAGCAGAAATACTACTGAAGAATTGGCGGAAGTACTCTCCGTAAATGGTGTCAACGCCATGGCCTATCATGCAGGTTTGGATGCACATACCCGCAGTGAACGGCAAGACCAGTTTCTGATGGAAGATATACAAGTTATTGTGGCCACCATTGCATTCGGAATGGGGATAGACAAGCCCGATGTGCGTTTTGTCATCCATTTTGATATTCCAAAATCTCTCGAAAATTATTATCAGGAAACCGGACGAGCCGGCAGAGATGGTTTGCAAGGCGTTTGTATTGCCTATTATTCTCCCAAAGAAATTCATAAATTCGAGAAATTTATTTTATCCAATAAAGAAAAAACGGTAGCCGAAAAAGAAATAGCCGTGATGCAGTTGAGTGAAGTAGAGGCCTACGCAGAAACCGGAGAATGCCGCAAAAAATTCGTGTTGCATTATTTTGGTGAAGAAACCGGCAACTGTGGCATGTGCGATAATTGCAGAAACCCGAAAGAAAAAGTAGAAGCCAAAGAGGAGATGAAGCTGGCATTGCAGGTAGTAGCTGAAACGAACGAAAACGTAAATATCGTCAATACGATAAATATCCTTACAGGTAGAAAATCGGCGGATATAACGACTAACAATTTTGACAAACTGAAGATATTCGGTAAGGGTGCAGATAAAGATATGTTGTATTGGAATTCAGTCGTGCGCAAGGCTATTTTGCTAAACTATCTGGGTAAAGATATTGAACAATACGGCAAATTATTTCTCACTGACGAAGGAAAGAAATTCATCAAGAAAGCATCATCTGTGCAAATTGTACTCAATAACAAATTTGCAGATGGCGAAGACGATGATGATGACACGGTAGTGATGGGAAGCAAATCAGGGTCGGTTTTGGAACCCAATTTGTTCAAAATTCTGAAAGAAATTGTCTATACAGAAGGCAAAAAACATAAGATACCGCCTTATACTGTTTTTCAAGATCCATCACTCGAAGAAATGGCCACTTTATTTCCGATAACGGTGGATGAACTTGCCCAAATAAATGGCGTAAACAAAGCGAAAGCCGAGCGTTTCGGCAAGCCATTCCTGCAAGCCATTAGTGCATATATTGAGGAAAATGAAATCGAACGTACTGCTGATTTTTCCAATATTAAATCGGCGGATAAAAATTCGAATATCAAAGTAAATATTATCAAATCCATCGATAAAAAAATGCCTCTGGAGCATATCGCCAAGTCCTTTAATATCAGCATGGAGGATTTAATCGGCGAGCTGGATTCTATAGTCAACTCCGGTACGCGGGTAAACATCAAATACTATATTGATGATGTGATTGATGAAGATATTCAAGAAGAAATTTTCGATTATTTTATGGAAGCCGATACAGATAGTGTGGACACTGCCTACAAAAAACTGAAGGAAGAAGATATAGAATACCGCGAAATACAACTTGTTCGCATCCGGTTTTTGAGTGAAGTGGCGAATTAGTGGAAAGTAGTAAGTAAAATGTAGTAACGTGAGTTCGGGTTAAGAAAATAGTAAAAAAATAGTTGATTTCTCAGTTTTT
>DAOQII010000133.1:0-6549 GCA_035339455.1 Chitinophagales bacterium | reverse complement strand
TACTAAAAATGGGAATCTTATTGCTGCAATAAGCTATTTTGTTGGATTTGGAAACAGACGGAATGTAATGCCAGCAAAATAGTTAGATACATATTAAATATGATAAATTTTAGTCTCACATTTGTATAACGAAAATACTTTCTTAATCTTGCATGATCATTAAAAAAAATAGGTTTAAAAAAATCGTCTAAATTCAATACTTTTATCGAATGAAAGTAATTTTGATTTCCATTTTCCTTGGTATAAGTTCATACTTAATCGCCCAGGATTTAACCGAAGTCAACTCATCAGAAAAGTCTGTTAAAGAAAAGAAATTTATTTTCCGGGCGGGTACCATGTCGGGCTTAAATTTCTACACGAACCCGAATGCTAATGAAGTTAGTTACAAACGCGTGTCCATCGGTAGCGGGCTGGGTGCCGAGCTGGGCTACAGGGTACACAAGCTCCTCGTTATTGAAGCTAACTATTATTATTCTATATTTAAGAATAAGGTAAGCCCTGATAATGTAAGTGTATTATTTAGCAAATTAAAACTGAAACAACAACATCAGATGGTTTCTTTCACATTGAATATTGACATTTATAAAAATGCCAAAACCAGGATTTATGCCGGCACAGGAGCCGGATTTTCCTTAAATGCCGAACAGTTTATACGATACATACCCGGCACTAATACGGCTGCCGAAATTGGCGAACGCAACTGTTTCAAATTTATTACTCCTGTTCATTTTGGAATGGACAGTTATATCAAAGACAAAGTGGTTTTAGGCACCAGGGTGAATACATTTATCTGGGGCGATAAAAAACCATTCAGAAGTCTAAACTTGTTTATGTCTTTAGGCATGCGCTTTTAACGGCAATCAGGCACAATTTGAACCTTTTTTACTTGCATTTTTGCTTAAAAATCCTTATTTTTAGAAAAAACCGATATTATGTCTGACAACGAGATTACACTAATAAAAGAAATCACGAAAATAACCCTGCAAATCAGGAGCGAGTACCCGGAGGTATATTCCAAACTGGAAGAAATGCCAATAACAGTACCAAACAGCACCGCGGGTTCAGTAAGGATTAAAGACTTACAAGATTATTTAGATTCTCTTTATCAAATCAAGAAAGAATTCGATAGCAACCGCAATATTGAAACTGAATAATATTTTTACCTGCAATACTTATCAAAAGCAGATTTGGCATCCTTAAAACCTAAGGTATTTGCTTTTGCAAAATCTATGCAAGCATTATTGATGTCATTTTTTGAAACATAACACATACCTCTGTAGTAGCAGGCTTCTGCATTTGATTTATCATAAAGCATGCAAGTTGAATAGTCTGCGATAGCTGCATCATACTGTTGTGTCTTGAAGTATAAATTTGCACGAGCTGCATATAGTTTTGGTTCTGTACTAAGCAGTCTTATCGCTGCCGAATAATCTTCTATTGCACTGCTATACTCTTTGAGCCACTCTTTGCACTTCGCACGGCTGGACAGCGACAAACTATGATCGGGTTTTTTTTGTAATACCTGAGTATAGGCAATAACTGCGCCCAAATAATCTGAGGCGACCTGTTTGCAATAGGCAACACAGTACAAAGACTTCCAACTCTCGGGCTTGAGGTTTACTGCTTTTTCTGCAGTTTGCAAAGCACTCTTTGTATTGCCTTGTGCCGATAATATCCATGCTTTCAGTAAGTAAAAATCAGCATTCGCTTTATCTTGTTTTATCGCTTTTTTGATAAGTGCGAGAGCGGGTTCATAATTTTTATTGGCAAAATATTGTTGTGCTTGCGTATAATAAACGGAAGTGTTACCGGCATCAGCTGTTTTAAAAGGCAGTAAAAATTCAAAATTAGTATCTGAGGAAATGGTGTCCTGAGCTTGTGAAAAAGATATTGCACAACACGATAAAACTCCTATCAAAAATATTTTATACAAAGACGTTAATATTGAATTTAGTTTTTGAGAATAATGCCTAATTTACCAATTACTCTTTATCTTCTGGTTCTTTTTTGTCCTTGCCTTTTTCCTTTTCTACTTTTTCTTTTACGGCATCATTTTCTTTCAGCTCTTTGGATATTACGTTATACGGACCTTTAATAATGGTTTCATTTCCTTTCAAACCTTCCAGCACTTCGATATATTCATTATTCTGAATGCCGGTTTTTATATATCGGATCTTGGCTTTTCCATTGTCGTTGACATAAACCAGTTCCAAGGTTTTAGTTGTACCATTGATAACAGTATCTTTCGTAGTTACAGCCTGAATGGGTACTGCTATCACGCCTTCTTTTGTTTTCGTTCTGATGCTTACTGTAGCCGACATACCGGGCAAAAACGGCTTGGCTGTTTCTGTCAGTAAATCCTGGTAGGAGGATAATAAAATCCTGATTTTCACCACGAAATTGGTGGACTGGTCTGTACTTAAAACACTGCTTGCACTTGCACCTTTAGAGGTATTGGCAACTTCTGTAACTATGCCCAAAAATTTGCGGTCTAAATAAGCATCTACTTCTACTTCGGCAGTATCGCCTACTTTTACTTTTATTATCTCACTCTCGCTTACATCTACACGCACTTCCATATATTCGAAGTTAGCAATGCGCATCATTTCCGTTCCGCTCATTTGTAAAGTACCTACTACTTTCTCGCCTTGTTTTACATTCAGCAAAGAAATTATGCCATTCATCGGTGCATAAATCGTGGTCTTACTCAAATTAATATTTGCCTCTTTTTTTATGGCTTGTGATGCTTTCATGGAATACCCTGCTGCCTCTGCATTATGTTTTGCAGCCTCTACATCTGCTTTTGCCGAGTTTAATGCTGTTTCCGCATTTTGATATTCCGCTTTTGAAATGATTTTTTTATTGTACAGTTCTTTTGTCCGGTTGAAAGTATTCAAAGCATTATTATATTGTGCTTGTGCCTGTGCAATACGCGATTTTGCCGTTGATAATTGCGACTGCATATTATTGATATTGGCTTGTGTCTGTTCTACATTAGCCTGATAGCTTTCCGGTTTTATACGGGCAAGTAATTTACCCTTTTGTACTACATCGCCTTCTTTTACAGTCAGCTCTATAATTTCGCCTGATACATCCGAACTGATTTTCACTTCTTCTTCCGGATAAATTTTGCCGCTTGCTGTTACTGTTTGTACAATGTTTCTGGTACTGATTTTTTCCAGCTCTACTTCCATTGCTTTATTTTTGTTTTTGTTTGTACCAAAAATAATTCCGGCTATGACAGCAGCAATTGTCAATCCGATGAGTGTATATAATAGTTTGTTGCTTTTCATTTTATTCTGTTTATTACAATTCTATTTTTTTACCTTGATAAAAATCCAGCACTTTGCTGTTAAATAAATACTCGTATTTCGTTTGTATAAATTTAGATTCTGCATTCAATAAGTTCGTCTTGGCTATATTAGTTTCCAGCAAATTGATCATACCGGCATCCCAGCGTTCCATGGCAAAATCATAAGATTTTTGTGCCGTTTCAAAATTCTTTTTAGCCGCATGGTAGTTGTCAATAGATGCCAGCGTTTTGAGATATGCCTGAGCAATGGTATTATACAAGGTTTGTTCCTCCATTTGTTTTTGGAAGCTTGCAACTTTTGTTTGTAATTGTGCTTGCTTAATAGAAGTTTGCACGCGGTACTGACTGAATATAGGAATATCAAGACTTAAGCCCAATGCATAGTTCAGGTTTTGATTCAATTGTTTGAAATAAGGAATTTTGGATTGTTTATAACCGGATTCCGGAATCAACACACGCTGAAATGTGCCTTCTACAAAACCGACAGCCGTCGTATTTCCGGTAAGATATTGTTGTGTATTTTTATTTTGAGTAGACATAAATGTATTGATATTGGAAACAAATTTCAAAGTGGGGTAAAAGGACGTTTTTGCTATATCTACAGCCTTTTTCGATGACTCGATTTTCAGTTCGGCACTTTTTATTTCCGGACGGATACCCAAAGCTGCTTGATAAATATTTCCTAAGGCAGCAGGTGCAGCAATCACAATATCATCTGGAAGCTGAGGCGTTTTTATCTTAATATCTTTTGATAAATCGAGTTGCATAATTTGTTTAAGATTGAGATAAGCAAGCATTAGTTGATTGTTTACTTGCGAAATAGCCAAATCTTCATTCGTCAGCTGAGCCTCAACATCTACTAAATTTTTTTCTGCAGAAGTACCTGCTTCTATCATGTCTTTTACTTGCTGATATTGCTCTTGCGACTGTGCATATTGATTTTGAGCTTGTGTTAATTGCTCCTGTGCATTCATAATATTGAGGAATGCCATCAGTATCTGAAGCTGGATATTGGTTTTTAATACTTCCTCATCCAGTTTTAGTGTTTGTATATCGATATTCGTTTTTTCTATATTATGCTTGTAGGCTAATCCGTCAAAAACAGGTTGAACAATATTTAAACTATAATCCTGATAGTTGATTGCTTGTTTTTTATATTGTGATGTATAAAAATCATAGTTATTGCCGAAGCGCAAGTTATAATTGGTAGATGCGCTGATGTTTGGAGTAAAGTTGTATTTATATTGCTTTAGATTAACTTGCTGAAGGTCAATATTTAAATCACTTTGTTTTAATTGTAAATTATTTTGCAAAGCATAATCAATACATTTTTTCCAATCCCATGTTTCTTGCGAATGTACAGGATGAATTTGCAGTACTGACAAGAAAAGAAAAAAATACAAGATTTTCAGATGATTTCCGGACATGGTATATGGGTTGCAGATTTTATGCATATATTACAGCGTAAAAGTACATTTTCTAAATCTATCATCAAATACACGCATTTGTAATTATGATTAATTATGAAGAATTATTTATGAAAGAAGCCTTACGGCTGGCTGTCAAAGCTTTTGAAGAAGATGAGGTTCCGGTAGGTGCGGTTGTCGTATATGGACAGCAAATTATTGGAAAAGGATATAATCAGGTAGAGAAATTAAATGACCCGACTGCACATGCTGAAATTCTGGCGATTACTGCTGCCTGCAACTATCTGGGCAGCAAATATCTTGACAAATGTACGCTCTATGTAACACTTGAACCCTGTATGATGTGTACGGGTGCCATTCGGGAAGCGCAGATACAAAAAGTAGTTTTTGGAGCCGGCGACAATTCACATAGGAAATCACAACCCAATCAGTTTGAGCTGCAAGGGGGTATTTTAGAAGATGAGTGCAGCTCATTGCTAAAGCGTTTTTTTAAATTGAAACGATTATAAAATCAGCGATATCACTGTATGTTTTAAAAGCGTAAATGACTGAATTATTGGCATTTATTTTGTTATTTAATTTTCGTAAACTTTTATTAACTTCAAAAAAAATAATCAGCATGAAAAAACTATTTCTATTGTTTGCTTTGGTATGCCTTGCCAAGGCTAAAATTTTTGCAGGTGGGCCGGATGATGTTTTAGGCACCTGGCTTACCGGAGAAAAAGACTACAAGATTCAATTAACTAAAAATGCGGCCGGAGAAATTGAAGGTCATGTCGTATGGATGGCAGAACCTAATGACAAAAACGGAAAGCCCCGTACGGATGTTGACAATGATGATCCGGCGTTGCGTTCTCGCCCGGTAATGGGATTAAAAGTAGTTTGGGGATTTAAATATGTGGCGGCTAATAAGGATTACGAAGACGGCAAAGTTTACAAAAAAGGGAATATTTACTGTGGTAAAATGCAACTGAACCCTGATGGAACATTGAAATTGACAGGCTTTATTTGCAAAGTTTCATTCTTAAAAAAGAAAGACACCTGGACAAGAGTAAAGTAAAAGAAATTATATCAATAAAAAAAACAGCGCCAAAATGGCGCTGTTTTTCTTTTGTAGTTTATATTTTTTGAATTTACAGTTTGATGGAAACACCACCTTCGATTAAGCTTTTGCCATAACCGAATTCTGTGTAAACACCGATTTTTTCATTGAAGAAGTATTTAAGACCAATTTGAGGACCTGCAAACAACATACCTCCTACGCTACCAGTGCCGGTTGGAAAACTTACCGCAAGACCAGTACCAACATTTAAGCCTGCATATACGTCTAATTTATCTGCAATAGCCACTCCTTTTTTATCACCAATTAGCTGCATAAAGTGAAAGTTAGCCACTACACCAAATGGAACATATAATACGCCGCCACCGCCAGCATATGCTCTTCCACCGAATCCCGTTACCAGACCTACTCCTACATAATCATGAACACCAAACTCTAATTGAATGGGTAAAGTTCCCGAATACCAAAATGCTCCATAATAGTAACCTCTTCCTCCGTATCTGTAAAAACCTCCTTTGCCGAATGCTCCTAAATAAGAAGACATGCCCAAGCCTATAGATAAGGTTTTTGAACCTTTACCTTCAAATGCTTTACCGCCGGAAGATTTACTTTTGCCTTTAGCTGTGGGAGCATACATGTTCATAGTTTCCATGTTCAAACCTAATTCTCCCGCTGTGGATGTAGCGTATGCGAATATCAGCATCAACGCCACTACTAATTTTGTTTTTTTCATAATTGTAATTTTTTTC
>DAOQII010000132.1:0-6605 GCA_035339455.1 Chitinophagales bacterium | reverse complement strand
CACACCTATAGAAATAGCCTCGCCTTTTGCTTTCGAATCAAGGGCTTTATCTCGGGCTTCTTCATAGGTTTCGAACATAAAATCAATATATTTCGTGTCTAATCTTTTTTGAATACTCGCCTTATTGATATCAGCACCTAAATAGGTAGCACCTGCCATCACTGCTGCCAAAGGCTGTGCGCCACCCATACCGCCAATTCCGGAACTTACTAAAAGTTTCCCATGCAAGTTGCCGTTAAAATGTTGTCGCCCGCATTCCACAAAAGTTTCATACGTGCCTTGTACTATTCCCTGCGAGCCGATATAAATCCAGGAGCCTGCGGTCATTTGCCCGTACATCATCAAGCCCTTATCACGCAGTTCATAAAAATGCTCCCATGTTGCCCATTTCGGCACTAAATTGGAATTGGCAATCAGTACACGTGGTGCTTGCGGATGAGTACGCACGATGCCTACAGGCTTGCCGCTTTGTACTAAAAGAGAGTGATTTTCATCTAATTCCAATAAGGCTCTTACGATGTTTTCTAAAGCAGTGCGATTGCGGGCTGCCTGACCAATGCCACCATACACGACTAATTCGGCAGGATTTTCTGCTACTTCTGCATCTAAATTATTTAAGAGCATGCGCAAGGGGGCTTCTGTTTGCCATGATTTTGCATGTAATGTATTGCCGCGCGGAGCTTTGTAAGTGGGATGGGAAGCGTATTTTTCAATAAATTCGTCGTATTGCATGTAGTTGTTTTTTTATTCAAAGATAAATGAAAATTAATTTGATGGAAGGAAGAATTAAAATATGAAAGCGTATTTTTAACTTAAGTTCAGGTTAAGAAAAATAAGCTGATAAAATAGTTGATTTCTCACACTTTCCTCCAACTTAATAAGGAGGAGGAATTAAAAGGAGGTGGTTCTTGATAAAAAATCAACTATTTTTTAAATTGAAACGCTTATCCCGAACTCAGGTTTTAGAAATTAGACATACAATACTGCTGACATGAAACAAATAAATACATTTGATATTGGTATTTTACAAGATTGGGATGCTATTGAAACTGCAAAAAAAATTAAAGACAAATCTATCCATGCGGAAGAAGCAGTAAGCTGTGCGGTAGAGCGTGCAGAACGTGCGGATGTTTTTTTAAATGCTATTGTCAATGCAAACTATAAAAAGGCACTGGAGGAAGCAAAAGTCAACCACAAAGGGATATTTGCCGGAGTTCCCACTTTTATTAAAGATTTAAATGACGTGGAAGGATTTCCTACGCTGAAAGGCTCTGCCGCTTTTAAAAATAAACCGGCTAAAAAAAATGATAAAATAGTCAATCAGATTTTAGATATAACCGGAGCTGTTATTTTGGGAAAAACATCCACCTCAGAATTCGGCTTATTGCCCTGTGGCGAAACCTTACAACATGGCGAAACCAGAAATCCGTGGAATATTGCTTATTCAACAGGAGGTTCATCAGCCGGGGCTGCTGCCTTAGTGGCATCAGGTGTGGTGCCTTTTGCACATGCATCTGACGGGGGCGGCTCTATCCGCATTCCGGCATCGTGTTGTGGGTTAATCGGATTAAAACCTACAAGAGGCAGAAATTGTACTTCGACAACAGAAAAAGCACCTGTTGACGTTGCTCAAGACGGTATATTAGCTCGAAGTGTACGAGATGTCGCATTGTATTATTCAAAGCTGACAGCTTATTCGCAGAATAAAAAATTGCCTGAAATCGGGCTTGTTACGCATCCCGGTAAAAAAAGATTGAAAATTGGCATGTTCACCCAATCATCATTAGGTATAACCGCACAAGCTGATGTAGAAAATACGGTAGAAGCAACAGGAAAACTCTTGGAAGATATGGGGCATCAGGTAAGCTATATTTCTAATCCATTTGAGCATAAAGTAACCCGCGATTTTTTAATGTACTGGTCTTTTTTATCCTTTGCATCCATGATTACGGAGTATGCTGCCAATGGCTTGGATTACAGGCATTCTAAAACAGCAAAATTCACCAAACAATTAGCAGCAGCTTTTCCATTTTTATCCATTGCATCATTTAGCAGTATTCGAAATTTGCAAAAGCATATCCAAGATTATAATACTATTTTAGAAGATTTTGATGTATTATTAAGCCCTACATTATCACATCCGGCTCCACCTATTGGGCATTTTGGCACAGAAGTAGATGCATTGGAAATAGTGATGAAACTAAATGCGTATGTCAATTTTACTACCACACAAAATATCACGGGAGCACCTGCCATTTCACTGCCAATGGGCATAAGCAGCGACGGCTTGCCTATAGGTGTGCAACTGGCTACAGGAGTAGGAGATGAGCATACACTTTTGGAGCTTGCTTATGAACTGGAAGAAACGAACAGCTTTAAAATGCTTCATTTATTAAAATAGAATATAATATATTTACAAAAATTTACATTATAGATGAACAGAATTTCCAAGCTTTTTGAAATAAAAAACGAAAACATACTCAGTATATTTTGTACAGCAGGATTTCCTGAATTGAACTCCTTGCCGCAAATCTTAATCGAATTGCAACATGCAGGAGTGGATATGGTGGAAATCGGGATACCGTTTTCGGACCCAATAGCAGATGGCCCCACCATTCAGCAAGCTAACAAAATTGCTTTAGATAATGGAATGACGATTAAATTTTTATTTGAGCAACTTAAAGATGTGCGTAAATATATTGATATACCATTGATTTTAATGGGCTACTTTAATCCCGTAATGCAATATGGTGTTGAGCATTTTTTGAGTGATGCAAAAACGGTAGGTATTGATGGTGTCATTATTCCGGATTTGCCCTTGTATGAATTTGAAACTTATTATAAAAGCATATTAGAGCAATTTGATATCAAAAATATTTTTCTGATAACACCACAAACAAGTAAGGAAAGGGTTCAAAAAATTGATGAAGTCAGTTCCGCATTTCTTTATTTGGTTTCATCAAATGCGATAACGGGAAGCACTGGCACACTGGCTAAAAATGAAGAATACTATGAGCGTATCCGGACTTTACAGCTAAAAAACCCGTCTTTGATTGGATTTGGTATTCATGATAAGTCCACGTTTGATTATGCCTGTTCACACGCAAATGGAGCAATTATCGGAAGTGCATTTATTAAAGCCTTACAACAAGAAAAATCTCTTCAAGATACTATTCAAGAATTTATATCATCTTTGAAAAGCCGATGAAAATAGTCATCATAAATTATAATGCCGGCAATACTAAAAGTGTGGAGAATGCATTATTGAGGTTAAATGTAACGCCACTCATTACACATGATGCAGAAGAAATAACGAGTGCGAATAAAGTTATTTTTCCCGGTGTGGGGCACGCCTTGCCAACGATGCAATGCTTAAAACAAAACGGATTAGACCGAGTTATAAAACAACTAAAGCAACCTGTATTAGGTATCTGTTTGGGACAACAACTCATGTGCAAGCATAGCGAAGAAGGAGATGTGGAATGTCTGGGTATTTTTGATGTAGCTGTGAAAAAATTTAATTCCGAAAAGGAGAAAATTCCGCACATGGGATGGAACGGGATAAAGAAATTAAATTCTCCGCTTTTTAATAATTTGAATGAGCAGGATGATGTCTATTTTGTACATTCTTACTATTGTACATTATCGCCAGATACGATTGCAGAAACCGACTATATTTTGCCTTTTTCATCTGCATTGCATGTAGATAATTTCTATGCCGTTCAATTTCATCCTGAAAAAAGCGCATCTGTAGGAAATACGATATTAGAGAACTTCTTAATGTTATGATTTTTCTAATCAGAAAAGGTGGTTTTCTAATTATTTCTTAGTAAATTCGCTCAACAATTTATTTTTTATGAGAAAAAATGTACTCCTTCTTTTAGGATTCATGGTTATGGGTTTTGCCTTATTTTCCGGAACAAAAACTCCTCGTCCCGCTTCCGTCTCACAAGTACATAATGGCATACAACGTTGTATTACCAAAATGCCGGGTGAAGAATGGGAAAACGCATTTCAGCAGCAAATTCAACAGTTTCAGGCAGCACATAGCAATCCTGCAAGCAGAATATCAGTTGCTTATACTATTCCTGTAATTGTACATGTTGTATATTATACTTCTGCTCAAAATATTCCTCAGAGCCAAGTACAATCTCAAATTAATACTTTAAATGCAGACTATGCGGGAACAGGTTTAAATGTAGGTAATTGTCCTGCAGTATTTCAATCTTTAGTGGCAAATACCAATATTACATTTTGTTTGGCTGCAAAAGATCCAAATGGAGTTACGCTGTTAGAGCCCGGAATTGACAGAGTAAATGCAGTTACAAAGGGGTTCACTAATCCGGGGACTTCGGGATGGACAGATACCTATATTGATGCTAATATTAAACCAAATACCATTTGGGATCCAACTAAATATTTAAATATATGGGTATTGCCAATAAGCGGAGGAATATTAGGCTACGCAACATTTCCCGCAGGTACTGGCTTGAGCGGGCTTTCAGGATTTGGTACAGCTACAGATGATGGTGTAGTAATTAATTACACTAATTTTGGTACAGTAGGTACGGGTGCATACAGCAAAGGCAGAACTGCCTCTCATGAAATAGGACACTGGCTAGGTCTGCGCCATATTAGTGGCGATAGTAACTGTGGAAATGACTATTGTGGAGATACTCCCGTTCAGTCAGGTAATGCTGGAGATGGTCAAGGATTAAATTATGGCTGTCCTACTTATCCAAGTGTTACTTGTAGTAATGGCCCAAACGGAGACATGTTTATGAACTTTATGGATTATACGGACGATGCTTGTATGTATATGTTTACACCTAACCAGACTACCCGTATGCAAACCGCATTAGCGAACGGCACTTACCGTAAGTTTTTCAGTGCATCTACGTGTAATGCAGGTCCTTCAGCGCCCGTAGCTAATTTTACCTCTAATAAAACGACAGTCTGCGTGGGTGGTACAGTTGCATTTACAGATAATTCCTCAAATACGCCCACTTCTTGGTCTTGGACATTCGCCGGAGGAACACCAGCTACTTCTACTTTACAAAATCCAACAGTAACGTATAATTCAGCAGGAACCTACACCGTTACTTTAACGGCTACCAATTCATTAGGTTCTAACACCATTACACAGACAAACTACATTACTGTTATAAATTCTACTGGGGCAGCTTTGCCACTGACTGAAGGATTTCAAAGCACTACATTTCCTCCAACAGGATGGACATTAGCTACCCATTCAGGATTTAACTGGGAAAGAACAACTGTAGCCGGAGGATTTGGTTCATCGACTGCATCAGCTCTATTTAATAATTATGACAATGATGCGACAGGTTTAGCAGATGATATGATTTCACCTTCATTAAGCATCAGTAATGTAACTAATCCTAAAGTGAAATTTGATTATGCGTATGCATATTATAGCGGAACACAAGGAACAGCTTATGATACATTACAGGTATTAATTTGGGATGTTTGTGCGAATACTTATACCAGTATTTTCAAAAAGGGGGGCACTGCATTGGCTACAGCTCCGGCTACAAGCAGCAGTTTCGTTCCAACAGCAACACAGTGGAAATCTGACAGTGTTGCTATTCCAACTACTTTCTTAAATAAAAATGTAAAGGTTGTTTTCAGAAACATAAGCGATTACGGACAAAACCTGTATGTGGATAATATTAATATTTATGGCACTACTGCATCATCCATAGCCGCATCGTTTACTTCATCTGCAGACTCCGTTTGTCAGGGTGGAAGCCTGACGTTTACCAGCACTTCTACTGGTGGTCCTTTTGATTCAATCAGATGGATATTCCCTAATGGTACACCTGCAACATCTACGGCTACGAATCCAAGTGTTACTTTTAATACTGCAGCAACGATTACTGTTACTTTAAAAGTTTATAAATCAGGTAATAGCAGTACATCAACAAAAACTATTGTTGTAAAAGCTAAACCAACGGTAGTGGCTAATGGAATGGCCATCTGTAATGGTAATACAGCATCTATTACTGCAACCGGTGCTACTACTTATTCTTGGAATACAGGGGCTACGGGAGCTACATTATCTGTTTCACCCACCACCACCACCACTTATACTGTAACAGGCACAACAAGTGGATGTACAAATACAGATACTGCAATAGTAACCGTAAATGCTAAGCCTACCGTTATTGCTAATGGCAGCACAATATGTGCAGGTAATTCAGCTACAATAACAGCAAGCGGAGCTGGAACTTATACATGGAATACGGGAGCAACAGGAGCAACATTGACTGTTTCTCCTACAGTGACAACTACCTATACGGTAACAGGTACAGGCACAAACGGATGTATAAATACAGATACTGCAATAATCAGTGTAAATGCTTTACCGAATGTAAGTGTTTCATCTATCACTATTTGTAGTGGACAAACGGGAACTTTGACGGCAACGGGAGCTACTGCTTATTCTTGGAATACCGGAGCTACTACTGCAAGTATTTCTGTTTCACCAACTACTACGACAACTTATACAGTAACAGGAACAGCTAATGGTTGCACTAAGAATGCAACGGCAACGGTATCAGTAGCAACTGCACCAAATGTTGTCC
>DAOQII010000131.1:0-6608 GCA_035339455.1 Chitinophagales bacterium | reverse complement strand
CCCAGCTTGAGCAGACTGCCTTTTGTAGGGGCGCAAACCGTGATAAACCGTATTGAAGTATGGGTAACCAACAAAACACGACAAACAGAAAATGTGCGCGATGTTGTTTGTTTTCAGGATATAGGTGAGCCTAACAAAGTATATAACCCTGCCATATTGGGCGGCTCAGGCAATGCCTATCCTGATAATAATTCTAATGGACTTTATGGCATTATTACACATAGTGCAGATGCTGCTAATTTCAGAGATCCAAGCCGTACTATTTCATTTTTAGAAAATAAAGGGTTTCAGGCGGTAGATGATTACGAGAAAACAAGTGCAAGAAAATTGGCAATATCGGAATATATTATCAACGATAAACTGGGTTACATCTCACTCAACCAACAATTGAGACCGGATGAGGTACTGGGTGTCGCTATTGAATACACAGTGAATGGAAAAGTGTATCAGATAGGTGAATTTGCGACTGACTTACCTCCATTAGCAGATTCGACAAGAGCCGAAGATCGTGTTCTTGCCTTAAAAATGTTAAAAGCCACTTCTATCAGAACGACCGAACCTATTTGGGATTTGATGATGAAGAATGTGTATTCGCTGAATGCATATAACGTAAGTAATGAGCAATTTTATTTTGATATTTATTATCAGGATCCGGGTGGTGGATTAAAACGCTATTTACCGGAAGCCGGCAATATCAGTGGTCAGCAATTATTGAAAGTACTCAATCTGGATAATCTCAACACACAACTAGATCCACAACCAGATGGTAGATTTGACTTTATTCCAAATGTTACGATTAACCCGCGCAACGGTAGAATTTATTTCCCCGTTTTAGAGCCATTTGGTAAAACATTAGCATCAAAAATTGGCGATCCAACGATTTCTTCCAAATATGAGTATCGCTATTTATATGACACGACCAAAACGGCAGCTTTGCAATATCCCGAATACAACCGCTTTATTCTGAAAGGTTCATATCGTGGCACAGATAACAGCACATACAGATTGCCGGGCGCATTTAATTTACCACAAGGCTCTGTTACAGTTAGTGCCGGCGGTAACGTGCTGAAAGAAAATATTGACTATACGGTAAATTACGGCATAGGCGAAATTAACATTATCAACCAAGGAGTTTTGAACTCAGGAGTTCCTATAGATATAAAATTTGAAAACAATATCCTTTTCGGAGTAGTTAATAAATCTTTGATCGGTACACGATTGGATTATACCATAAATAAAAACTTTTCCATTGGCTTTACCCATTTGCGCTTAGCGGAAAAGCCATTTACACAAAAAGTAAACTTCAATGATGACCCGATAAAAAATAATGTATTCGGGCTGGACTTAAACTATTCTACAGAATCAAAAGGATTAACCCGGGTTTTCAATAAAATTACGGCTCAAGATACCAAAGCACCATCTAAAGTAAATGTAATGGCTGAAGCAGCTTACTTTAAACCCGGACATTCCAAAGCCATAAATATTGATGATGCCGGAACTGTTTATGTAGATGATTTTGAAGGAGCAAGTACTAATTTTGATATTAAAGGAAGTTTCTTGTCCTGGCAATTAGCTTCTACGCCTAAAAATATGCCCAATCCATATGGAGTAGAAAAATTTCCTGAGTCCAGATTAAGTGACAGTATCTCATATGGTTTTAACCGAGGTAAAATCTCATGGTATTCCATTGACCCATTGCTGTATTCCAAAGGCAATAACAACCCAATGGATGATGGAGCTATTAATGATGCTAACAGCAATATCTACACTAAGCAGTTTCAGGAAAATGACGTGTTTAAATATAAGGAAAATACAACGATTACCAATCCGCCGCTTTATACATTGGATTTAAATTTCGACCCTAACAAAAGAGGATCTTACAATTATGAAACATTACCTACCGCATATTCCAAAGGGGTGAAACCTAATGGCGATTTGCGCAATCCCGAAACACGCTGGGGAGGTATCATGCGTACGATTGAGTCTACTACAGACTTTGAAGCGGCCAATATTGAGTTTGTTCAATTTTGGGTGTTAGATCCGTTTCAATTCCCGGGAGCAGACAGAAAAGGGAATCTGTATTTGCATTTAGGTACCATATCCGAAGATATTTTAAAAGACTCACGCAAACAATACGAAAACGGATTACCGCGTCCGGGTGCTGCTACAACTGTAGATACGTCTAACTGGGGCGTTACACCAACTATTACTAATGCATTGACCAATCAGTTTGATGCAGATCCCGATGTTATCAGAAAACAAGATGTTGGTCTGGATGGCTTGGATAATGATGCTGAAAGAGCATTTTTCGGTAATTATTTAGCCACATTAAATGGAGTTGTTTCTGATGCCAATGCTTTGACACAAGCTCAAAATGACCCATCAACTGATGATTATGCCTTCTTTAAAAATGATAAGTTTGCCTCTTCGGATGATGTACGTACCCGTTATTTTGATTTTGCAAACACAGAAGGTAACTCATCCAATAATGCTGGCAGTAATAATAATATAAACGGCAATTCAAAAAGCCAGCCGGATAATGAAGATTTAAATAATGACAATACATTGAATGAAACAGAAGAGTATTTTCAATATCGCATTCCTTTTGATTTAACCAGTTTACAAAATTCTTCTTATTTATCTGATAGAGTAAGAGTAGATGTTAATGGAAATGACTCGGCTATTTGGTATCAGTTTAAAATTCCTATAAAAGAATTTGAAAGCCGTGTCGGTAATATCTCAGATTTTCGTTCTATTCGCTATATACGTTTAGTTTTATCAGATTTTGACCAGCCTGTTACTATGCGTTTTGCACAAATTAGTCTTATCAGAAACCAATGGCGACGCTATGATTTATCATTGGATGAACCGGGTGAAGTTTTGCCGGGCGATAATACCACAAATACTGATTTCAGTGTTACCTCTGTAAACGTAGAAGATAATTCATCACGGATTCCTATACCCTATGCTGTTCCTCCGGGTATTAATCGCGAAGACAACGTGAGTGGTTATAATAATGCTTTGCAAAATGAGCAAGCGATGAGTTTGCAAGTTTGTGAATTGAAAGACGGAGATGCCCGCGCCGTATTTAAAACTACTGATTTGGATTTGCGAAATTATAAACGTCTGAAAATGTTTATACATGCCGAAGACTATCAAGGCGGAGCCGGCTCTTCTTTCCCAATAAAAAACAATGACATTCACGCATTTTTAAGAATAGGTTCCGACTTTACCGAAAACTATTACGAATATGATATTCCATTAAAAGTAACGCCTGCAGGCACTTACGACATCAACAGTGATATTGACCGTCGTCTCATCTGGCCTGATTCAAATGATATTAATATACCATTAGATAGTTTAACGAACTTAAAACAATTACGAAATAATAGTAATGCACCACTCACCCGCCCATTTGAACATTTTTTGGCTGATGGAAAAAAAGCTACGGTGATGGGTAACCCTGATTTGGGTGTGGCATCTGTAATGATGATAGGAATAAGAAATCCGAAATTAATAATTGGTGAAAACGATGCTACAGATGATGGACTTTCTAAATGTGCCGAAGTTTGGGTGAATGAGTTGCGCTTAGCCGGGTTTGATGAAAGTGACGGATGGGCAGCATTAGGTCGTGTAGATATGCAATTGGGTAATTTGGGTAATGTCATTCTATCGGGCAATATGCATACTATTGGTTATGGCGATTTGGAGCAGAGGTTGAATCAACGTTATCGCGATGATTATTACCAGTATGATATAGCTACAAATCTGCAATTAGGTAAGCTTATCCCTGAAAAAGCAGGTTTGCAAATTCCGGTATATGCACAGTATTCCCAAACCATTTCCAATCCGCAATACGACCCATACGAATATGATACCAAACTAAAAGATAAATACAATGCAATAAAAGCGGACGGTGATTTATCAAAGGCTGAGAAAAAAGATAAGATAGATTCGATAAAAAGAGTAACGCAGGATGTAACGACTATTGCCAGTGTAAATGTAACAAATTTGCAAAAAGTACGTACAAATTCAGAAAAAAAACCAAGAGTTTATGATGTAGAAAATTTCACACTAAGCTATGCCTATACACAAACTCAAAAACATAATCCGATAGTTGAAGATGAGAAAATAGTTCGTCACAGAGGTTCTCTCGGATGGAGCTTCGCCCCTGCTTCAGCTTATTGGCAACCGTTTAAAAAGATAAAAAACAACAATATTCACCTTAAACCGATTAAGGAATTTAATCTGAATTTCAAACCGAACTCAATACAATTCAGAACTGATATTAACCGACAATATGGCTACACCAAAATCAGAGATATAGGCAATGACGGTTTAGTGATATTGCCTACTTACGACAAGTATTTCACTTGGGACAGATTTTGGAGTATAAAATACAATATTACCAAATCCATCAATGTAGATTTCATGGCTAATAACAAAGCCCGTATTGATGAACCTTTCGGGGCATTGGATACTAAAGAAAAACGCGATACGGTGAAACGCAATTTCTGGCATTTTGGCCGGCCAATTAATTACAACCATATTTTCAATGTAAGCTATAATTTACCGTTCCAACTGATACCCGCACTTGACTGGATTACGGTAAAAACCAGATATGGTGCTACATACGATTGGCTTGCTGCTCCGCTTGGCTTAACTTCATTAGGTAATATTATTAAAAACGGACAAGATTATCAGATTACCGGAGAGGTAAATTTTAAAAATCTATATGCCAAGTCCAAACAGCTGAAACCTTATACTACCTCTTCTCCTCCTAAAGACAAGAAAACGTATGCTGATGATTATGCCAAATACAAAGATCAAATGGCAAATCTGGACAAACAAATTATCCAAAAGAAAGATGAAATTGTAAAAAAAATAGATGAAATTGAGCGAGCTGAAAAAGACACATCTTTTACGAAAGAAGAAATAAAACAATTAGTAGATCAAAAGAAACAGCTGAAAAATGATTTGCGGACATTGAAACTCAATAAGCGACAAGGTCAAATGCCGGCAAATCCGAAGTTGGAATATGTATATCGTCCATTGTTAATGTTGCAACGTGCTTCTGTCAGCTATGATGTAAAAAACACGACTATACTGCCCGGCTTTATGCCTTCTCCACTTTTATTTGGTCAGAATTTCAAACAGAATGCACCGGGTGGAGCATTTTTATTTGGCGCACAAAGAGATACAAACTGGTTGAATAAAATAGCTCAAAAAGGATGGATGTCTACGGACACGATGATAAACTCACAATTTATTCAGACTCGTCAAAAGACATTTAATATGCGGGTTACATTAGAACCTTATCGCGATTTCAGAGTTGAAATATCCATGCAAAAAACCAAGGGCGAAAACTACTCTGAGTTCTTTAAACAAACGGGTGCAGGTTCTGCTTTTCAACACCTGACTCCAATGGTGAATGGCAATATGTCCATGTCATTCATGATGCTTCGTACGATATTTGACAAAGTAGATCAAAATAATTTCAGCTCTACTTTCCATATATTTGAACAATTACGGGAGAAATATTCTCAAAAATTTGGTGAAATTAATTTAGCTTCTGTAGGTCCGTATCAAAATGATTCAATTGTTTTACCCAATTTTAAAGAAGGCTATGGTCCTTTTTCGCAGGATGTGTTAGTTCCTTCATTGTTAGCGGCCTACTCCGGCAGAAATCCGGATAATATAAAATTAAATCCACTTAAAACGATGCCTTTACCTAACTGGCGTATTACTTACACCGGGTTTTCTAAAACAAAATGGGGTAAAAAACTATTTACATCGTTTAATATTGAACATGGCTATAACTGTACGTTTAATGTTGGTTCTTACGTAACTAATCTGAAATATTTAGGCTTGCAGGGATATTATGGTGAGGATTTATATTATGTACCTGAACAACTGGATTCAATTTCGGGTAATTTTTACAGTTATTACCTCATTCCACAGGTAGTCATAAATGAGCAATTTTCGCCTTTAATAGGAATTGATATTACATGGAAAAATTCTTTGATTACCAATTTTGAATTTAAGAAATCACGTACATTGGGATTGAGTATGCTGGATTACCGTTTGACAGAAACCCGTAGTACTGAATATTCATTTGCATTAGGCTATAAATTGGCAAAGTTCAAGATACCATTTAAGATTAAAGGCAAGCGAATTACATTGAATAATGATATCAATATGCGTGCAGACTTTTCTTATAGGGATGACCGTACTTTGAGTTACCGTTTGGATCAAAATATTGCAGAGCCAACACGTGGACAAAAGATGATTTCCTTAGCAGCTACCATCGACTATGTAATCAATAACAAATTGAATGTACGTTTGTTTTATGATTTCAGAAAAACTATACCTGCTACATTGGCATCCTATCCTACACGCTCACATCGTGGAGGAATCACATTCCGATTCTCATTGACACCTTAGAAATTTTGTATTCAAGAAAAAGTATCACACTGTCCGATAAAAATAATAAAAGAGAGCCATCGTTTTGGGATTATGGCTCAATTTGTATAGTTTGTTTTTGCACAAACATCTATATGAATAAAAGTACGCATAATTTCGGTACATCCGTTTTCGGACAGCTGATT
>DAOQII010000130.1:0-6630 GCA_035339455.1 Chitinophagales bacterium | reverse complement strand
CTTTGGCATAAGAGTTTTCAAATGGCGATTTTCCTTTAAAACTTTGTCCAATGCTACTCAACATATCTTTGTAATTCAATGTAATTTTATCCGAAATCCATGAAACTATCACTACTCCATTATCACCGTTAGTTATCCATTTTGTACAGGTATAGCCTTCTATAACTTTTGTTTCTGTTGTTTTCTGTGTCGTAAATTTTACGGTATTTGCATTAGCAGTAATTACCTTTTTAGGGATATTAAATATCAAGCCCGATTTTTTGCCTTTAGTATCTTCGGTAAGCATGGTAATCGTGCCTTCGGATATATCCGTAATTGCACGCATTTTATAGTCGGCATTTGTTTTCAAGTCGAAAGTTGGAATCATGCAGGTCTGATAACAATCGAATGCATAAAATATTTTACCCGATTTGCTCGTGCCGTTTTCATTTATTGTAAAATTCATCAGAAAACTGCCTGTGAAAGCTAATGTTTTTTTGCCAGCAACGGGCACACATTTAGCAGGTGCTGTTGTAGTTGTTGCGGGTGCTTTAGTCGTTGTTTGTGATGGCGGTGTTGAGGCAGGTTTTGTCGTTGAAGTTTTTGTGGGAGCAGTACTAGTTGTTTTATTTGTTTTTTGTGCAAATACGACCACGGCAAAACACATGAATACAAATTTTAATATAAATTTTGTCATAAATCTAATTTAAAGTAAATGTAGTTGTATTCTCTTATTAAAACAATAGGAGATAAGAATTGTTGTTTTTTTTGTGAAATATAATTCAACTTAACTGAAAACTAAAATGCCGCTTTGAAAAAATGAAGCCCCATAAACACGACAAGAATTATCTTTAATCCGCTGGTCAGCAGAAATCCGATAAATGATCCCATTCCTGATTTTAAGGCCACATTCAAAGGCTGTCCAACGAATAATTCACCAATCATGGCTCCCAAAAATGGACATAGGAGAATGGAAAATCCTCCGAAAGGAGAGAGGAATATACCCACTAAAATACCAATAAAGCTGCCGCGTATTCCGGCTTTAGTGCCGCCAAACTGTTTGGTGCCCCATATCGGTATAAAATTATCGACTATTAACACAAGTATCGTCAGCACGGCGTATGTAATCATCAACCAAAGGGGTAAATCTGCAGGTCTGTCTTTTACAAAATATATCAGCACTAATGACAAGTAAGCAATTGGCGGACCCGGCAAGGGAGGTAAAACACAACTTACTAATCCCACTACCAGCAAGATGATACCTATAGTGATGGCTATGCTTAATTCCATTTTTATTGATTGAGATTTTGAATCGGAGTAAGTACTTTGCCTTCACTGATAATTTTATAACCGTTTTCTTTTGCCATGTAAAAGAGTAAATCAAATAATTCACGCTTTTGCTCTTCTGCTTGCTTCACTAACTCCGGAGCTAATGCATGTTGCTTTATTTTATCTTTTGCCAGCTTGTTTAATTTGGTGAGTTCTTCTTTTGAAAAATGATTAAACCAGCCTTCGCTCAGATTCTCGAAAGAAATATCGGTGTCAATTGATAATACCTCGGGTTGGGGCATGTGTTCTATAATGATGGTTTTATCTTTCTCATTAGTTTTAATTTTAAGGCTGTCCAAATTATACCCTATGGAAACTTTTGCATTTACTTTGACCAATGCATCTTTTCTAAAACCGGGAAAGTCGACATACTGAAAATCATTGTAATTCATTAACTCTGAAAAATTACTTTCAACAGCCACCAGTTTCATCACTTTTTGTATGCGTTCTACTACAATAGTACTGTTCACTTTTTCATGATTGGCTTTATCCCGCATATTATAAAAATACAATCTGCCTGCAAGCAAAATGCAGACAATAACTAAAACAGGAAACAGCGTATGCTTAATTCGATTATTCATAATGTCCATGCTAAAGATAAAAATAATTATTTTATCTTTATTGGAGATGAAAAGCGTAACTGTTTTGAAAATTTTAAGTGTCTTACTGATTATTTTGTCAGTTGCTCTGATGATTATTAATCCACAAAAAGAACAAAATCTGAGCGAGGGCTTTTTTACACCTATAGTTGCTTTTGAATTTATTAAAACTCCGGCAGAAGTTGCACATTTTTTTGAAGTAAAGCATGTTTACGCTTATAAATCTAAAATGTTGCTCGGCAATGCGGTAGATTATGCATTTATGCTGGTTTATTCCTTATTATTATTTGGAGTTTCACGATATTTTAATGCTATAAGAAAATCAGCGGTGTTTCGTATTGCATCTGTCTTGTGTTTGTTAATGCTGCTTGGAGATGCCCTTGAAAATATGCAAATCTATCAAATCATTCAAGCTGAAGCTACAACCAATATTAGCACCAACCTTTACTTGCTCAATATTTTTACCTGGCTGAAATGGGCAAGTATTGCTTCTGTATTCGGATTGTTTGCTACTTATTATTTTCGTCAGAATGACCTATTAAGCATGCTTTGCGGTAGTGCAGGCATCGTTTCGTTAATTCTTGCCGTAGTGGCATTTCTTTTACAAAATGGATTGTGGTATGAACTTTTTGCTCTATCGGTGGTCTGCAATTTTTTATTGACGGTAATTTATATTTTCACAAGAAAAAGGGCATTGCAAAAGCTGCTAAATAAAAAATAATCCGATAAAGCTAACTCCAATGATGAGTAAGGCTGATATAAAAAAGTAAAGTGCGAATTTCCGGTTTCCCTGAATAAAAGAATAGACGGTTTTGCTCATTAAATTTGATGCATTAACAATAAGCAGTGTAATAAATGCAAATTTGAAAGTGATGGATTTTCCGGCCATTTCTGCAAGGTTCACCATTATCGGATCTAAGGCGGCAAAAGAGGCAATCACACTGCTGACAATAAAACCAGACTCGCCAAAAACGACTAAACTAACTTTAGTAAGCAATTTAACAAAGATGAGCAATGTAGCAAATTTCAGTGCTGGAATCAAAGCAAAGATAGGCTTATTATCAATTTTAGTATCTGCAACCTGTGCCTCATCTTTCCTGAAAAAATATATGGCTAAAATGCCTGCCATCAAAATCATGAAAAGTATACCGGGTATTATACTCATTAAAAATTTTGGATTTAATGGACCAATTAGCATGAAGATTTGTATAAAACTGGCTAAGTTGGCAATCAGTGCTGCACCCAAAAACGGAAAAACCAACCCAGTTAATTTGCTGCGCTGTGCAAGCGATTGTGTAGCAGATGTAGAGGAGACGAAACCGGCAAAAAAACTGGCTACGGCAAAACCTCTCTTTTCTCCAAGTAATTTACCCAATATATATCCGAATACATCAATACCCGTAATTAATACCACTACAAACCAAACTTTGCGCGGGTTAATAAATTCTAAATCTTTAAAACGGTTAAAATCTAAATTCAATGCTGTCAGTATATTGTCTAATGCAGGAATATCTTTAAACTGATAACTTTCATTTGGCAATAACGGAAGTACAACTACTGCAATAATAGCATAACTGATAAATGATTGTAATTCATGCTGCGAAATAACCGTAGCAAATTTTTCAGTTTTCTGTTTTAATGAAAGGATAAATACTAACAGGATAAAAACCGTTACAGTAATTTGCAAGGGTACCATTTCTGTAATGATAATAAGCCCTAATAAAAATGTAATTAAAGCAGAAAGCTCACTGGTAATGCCGAAATCTTTACTTTGAAATGCTTCCAGTAAAAAGTTACCCAACAAGAGCAAGATAAAACCGATAATAGTGAGAATGGAAATTATTTCGTAATGCAAATTGTAAAACAACCCTGCTAAAGCCCCCAATAAAGAAACTAAGGCATATGTGCGAATACCGCCAATACCCTCAGAGTCACGTCCCTGTGAATTTTCGCGTTCTAAACCGATAACTCCACCTAATAAAAGAGCCAGACAAATTTTTGAAAATAAACTGTAAATCATCTAATACATCTGTGTAGTGCAAATTTACAAAATACGTATATCAAATCCTAAAATCAGGTTTGTAGATTTGGTTTTTAAGTGGAATAAATTGCATGGAAATGTTGGGTACTAAATTTGTGAAAAATAAGTTTATTTATCCTTATATTTTTTGTATTCTTTTATCATGCTTAATCAGCTTTTCTTAATTTTGTAAAATGAGTGAACAAAAAGTAAAATGTCCGAATTGTGGGAGTGTTTTTCCTATTGATGAATTGTTGAGTCATCAGGCGGAAGAAAAATATCGTTTAGCTTTTGAAGAAAAGATGAAAGCACAACAGCATGTTTTCGCAACGCAAGAGAAAGAATTCGCATCCAAACAGGCAGCTTTTGAAGAAAAAAGATTGAAAGCACAAGAGGAATATTTACAAAAACTGGAACAAGACCGAGAGCGCATTAAAAAAGAAGAACAGGAAAAGACGAGTAAATTAATCCGTGAAGAATTTGAACTTAAACTCAAAAATCAAGAAGATGAATTGAGTGCCCGCAAAAGAGAAAATGAACAGTTAAAACAAAAAGAGCTCGACTTTCTTAAAAAGCAGGAAGCACTGCTCGAAAAAGAAAAAGAAATAGAATTACACATACAACGTCAACTCAATACAGAACGTGAACGATTGGCTGAAAAAATAAGCAAGCAAGAACAAGATAAAAACGACCAGAAGCTTAAAGAATTACAATTTAAGCTGGAACAGCAAGTAAAACTGGCGGATGAATTTAAACGCAAAGCCGAGCAGGGTTCTATGCAAATTCAGGGCGAAATACAAGAACTGGAACTGGAGGCAATTTTAAAAGAAGCATTTCCGTTTGACCATATTGATGAGGTAGGCAAAGGTGTAAAAGGAGCCGATTGTATTCAAACGGTGAGGAATCAGTTTGGTCAAATTTGCGGTAAAATTATATATGAAAGCAAGAAAACACAAAATTTTGCCAACGACTGGATTGAAAAACTAAAGACAGATTTAAGAGCACAACAAGCCGATATAGCAGTTATAGTGACGCAAGTAATGCCTAAAGATATGTCACAATTCGGCGAAAAAAACGGGGTTTGGATTTGCAGTTTTGTGGAGGTTAAAGCACTGGCTTTTATCTTACGACATTCGTTAATAAAAGTTTCTGCTGCATTAAAATCGCAGGAAAACAAAGGTGATAAAATGCAGGTATTATATGATTACTTGACTGGAAACGAATTTGGTGAACAGTGGAAAGCCATTCGAGAAGGATTTTTGGGTCTGAAAATTTCCATCCAAAAAGAACGGGATGCCATGGAAAAATTGTGGAAAGCCCGAGAAGTGCAATTGCAAAAAATTTTACTGAATGCCACCCATATCTCCGGTTCGATTGAAGGTATTTCCGGATTGGAAAATGTAGATATACATTTGCTGGATGAATAACTTAACGCAAAAGCGTAATCGTACCTTTGGTAAAAATCTTCTCACCTGTTCTTGTTTCCGTATATTTTAAAGTCCAGATATATTCATCCAAAGGTTGAGGTGAATTTTTAAATAAACCATCCCACATGATTTGAGGATTTGGTGAAGAAAATAATAATTCTCCCCAACGATTAAAAATTTCAAAAGTGTAATCCGAATAAAATTCGCATTTCTCAATGGGACCAAATAAGTCATTAAAGCCGTCATGATTCGGACTAAAGGCTTCCGGGATATAAAAATGACAATCGCACGATTTCAATCCTAGTTTTAAAGTATCACGCTCTATCGTACAGCCATCAGTTACCTGCAGCCAGTAGATGCCTTTTTTTGTGGCGGTGTAATTGGCCAAATGACTGCCGTCTTGCCAAACATAGTGTACATATGCCGGATAAGTCAATGCTATTGTCCAAGCATCATCCATACAGATTATAGTATCTTCTCCTAGCTGCGGTTTGTTTAGTTTAGGCAGAAAGGAAATTTGAAATTGAATAATACTGTCACAGCCTATTGAGTTTTGCAAGGTGTCCACATATTTTCCAGCTTGCAAAATAGTATCTCCATTGGGTAAGATATAATAAGCATCATAGCATAAGCTGGTATCTATGTTCGTGCTGCTCAAAGGTTTTAAACTCAAGTAATAATGATAAATGCTGTCGCAACCATTTAAGCTGGTATAACTGATTTGATAATTACCTGCTTGTGAGATGATTTGACCATTAGGCAAAGTGTAATTATCACCATGACAAATAGAAACAGAATCATAAACATGATAAACAGGATATGTTGTTAATTGTATGGTTAAAATACTGTCACAACCCAAACTATTTACAAGTGTATCATAGTAAGTACCATTTGCATAATAACTATGTTGATTTAATTTCAGTGTATCACCAATGCAAATAAATGGATGAATTGTTGCGTAACTTTTATGTGAAGCTTTAATAAACGTGGTATCATAAATGTCTTCCGTACATGAGCTTCTGTCATAAATTTTTACGATATACATACCCGAATCCAAACCGGATAACTGATGTGCTGTATCGCCGGTATTCCATAAATAACTGACAGGTAGTGATGATTGAATGATTTGAATATTTATTTCACCGTTGTTTCGGCAAATGGCATTTGATTTTGTTTTCGAATAAATGATATCAGTAATCCCCGGACATTTTAAATAATTTATTTCTACAGTATCCATTACGACACAGCCATTTGCAGTATCTATTACAGTCCATAC
>DAOQII010000129.1:0-6659 GCA_035339455.1 Chitinophagales bacterium | reverse complement strand
CAAACTGGCTAAATTTTACCATGCAGAAGCAGCACTGCTTTTTAACTCCGGTTTTGATGCCAATATTGGTTTGATAGCTACTATAGCCCGTAAAGGAGATATTATTTTTTATGATGAATTGGTACATGCTTCCATTCAACAAGGCATGCTACTTTCGGGAGCTCATTTAGTCTCTTTTTGTCATAACGATATTGAAGATTTGAAAGCACAATTAGAACAAATTGGCAATCATCAAGCTCGATTTTTAATTACAGAATCACTTTTTTCCATGCAAGGTGATATTGCTCCATTGCATCAGTTGGCACAGCTAGCAAAAGATGCTGAATTAAACTTCATTGTTGATGAAGCCCATGCAAACGGAATTTTTGGCAGTCTGGGTAGTGGTTTATGTAATCGGGATGAAATTGAGGAGATCTGCTTTGCTCGAGTATTTACCTTCGGAAAAGCCATAGGATCGCATGGGGGAGTAGTAGTTGGAAGCAAAGTATTAAAGGACTATCTGATAAATTTCAGTAAGCCTTTTATCTATTCAACGGCATTGAATCTGGCTGATTTACTAAGCGTGGAACATGCATATTTTTTACTTCAAAACAATATAAATCAACAACTTAAGATTAATAATTTAATTTTATACTTTAATAAAAGGATCAGACAAAAAAAACTTAGTCAATTTATCACCGGTGATGGCCCGGTTTATGGTTTCTATGTAAAAGGCAATGAAAATTGTCGTCAGGCTGCGGCTTACTTACAAACAAATGGGTTTGATATTCGACCTATTTTATCACCAACTGTGCCGAAAGGAAAAGAACGGCTTAGGATTATATTGCACAGTTTTAATAAAACAGATGAGATAGCAATTTTGACTGAAAAACTGCTTGATATTCAAAATATTATACCTAATGAGTAAAAATTTTTTTGTAACCGGTATTGGTACAGATGTCGGGAAGACAGTGGGCGCTGCCGTTTTGGTTCAGGCACTTAAGGCTAACTATTGGAAACCCATTCAGGCTGGCAACCTGGAATTTACGGATTCTGACTTTATCCGGCAAAACACGGATTATGCAAAATTAGTCATGGATGAATCGGTGTTGCTTTCTACACCGGCTTCTCCCAATATTGCAGCTAAATTTGAATCAAAAGAAATTGATGTGCAAAGAATTGAAATTCCTTATGTAATCAATAACTTTATAGTAGAAGGAGCAGGGGGAATAATGGTGCCAATTAATGATAAACATTCAATGTTAGATTTAATTAATAAGATTCAATTTCCTGTTATTCTGTGTGTTAAAAGTTATCTAGGTTGTATTAACCACTTCTTGTTAACCGTTGAGGTATTGAAATTAAATAAAATACCCATAAGCGGCATTATCCTGAGTGGTACTTTCGATAGTGAGGTTAAAGAGACGATATTAAGTTTCACAGATTTACCATTAATTGTACATATTCCATTTACGGACAATTTGTCAAGTGAATTTATCAGAGAACAAGCTGAACATATAAATCTTGATTTGCTTTGAACTATTCAGAAATAGACAAACAAAACATCTGGCATCCTTTTACGCAGCATCAAACTGCCGGAGATCAGCTATGTATTGTATATGCAGATGGTTGCTACCTTGAAGATGAACAAGGAAATCGTTATCTGGATGCGATTTCGAGCTGGTGGACGAATTTATTTGGTCATCGCCATCCTTATATTACACAAAGTATTAAAAACCAACTAGATACACTAGATCACGTGTTATTTGCAGGTTTTACCCACCCGGCAGCAGTTGAACTTTCATACAAATTACTCAAATTCCTTCCTTCAAATCAGGCTAAGATTTTCTTTTCTGATAATGGCTCAACTGCCGTAGAGGTGGCTTTAAAGATGGCTTTCCAGTACTGGTACAACAAAGATATGCCTAAAACCCGTATAGTGGCTTTTAAGCACGCTTATCATGGCGACACCTTTGGTGCAATGAGTGTAGGGGCTCGTGGGGTTTTTAATCGCCCATTTGAATCCCTATTTTTTGAGGTAGATGCCATTGATTTGCCATCGGATGAGAATTTTCAAGCCGTAATAAATGAATTTGAACATATTTTAAGTCGTGGAGATGTGGCCGCATTTATATTTGAACCTTTGGTATTGGGTTCGGCGGGAATGAAAATGTATAATGCCAGACATCTGGATGAACTTCTTTCGATTGCAGCAAAATATGATGTACTGTGCATTGCTGATGAAGTTATGACGGGTTTTGGCAGAACAGGAAAGTACTTTGCAACAGACTATCTGAAACACAAACCTGATATATTGTGCATGTCAAAAGGTATTACCGGAGGATTTATGCCATTAGGTGTAACTTCTTGCACTGTGGAAATTTATTCTGCATTTTTAAGCACAGACAAGCTTAAAACCTTCTTTCACGGGCATTCTTACACCGCCTATCCTTTGGCTTGTGCTGCGGCTGCGGCTACCATGGATGTTTTGGAAAAAGAATGGCAAATGGTTGAACAACTTTGTAAATGGCAAGCAGCACATGTTTTGCAGTTAGCTAAACATAAAAAAGTAGCACAAATCAGGCAAACCGGAACTATTGTAGCATTTGACATTAAAAGTGGCAGTACGGCAGATTATTTTAATGAAATACGGGATAAATTTTATGCAGAAATTCTAAAAAAAGGTGTCATATTGCGTCCGTTGGGCAATACTGTTTATATAATGCCACCGTATACAATCAACAGTGAGGAATTGCAATTCGTTTATAATCAAATAAATGAGGTATTAGATATTCTCTAAATCAGAAAAAGTCTAAAAGAAATGAATAGCTTTATAAATAAGGAGTAATATCATCACACCAAGCTTTGACAAGCGGCATTTCTTCTTTACCGACAAAACCTTTTTCTGTCAGCATTTCATAACATAAAAGCAAATCATCCAGTATATTTTCTAAGCCACCTTTTATAGGCAATGCTGTTAACTCGCTGCAAATCTTAGCGTTATTTAAATAACCGGGTATTTCGTCTTCAAAATCTTTCAATAAATTATGGGCATTACGTTCTTGCCATACTGTTGCTTCATGAAACAAAATACTCCAGCCGTTAGCCCAGGCAATGCGTTGTGCTACATAACTGCGCCAAATATCCGTCATACGAAAGCTGCAGTAAGCCGGTAAATACAAAAGTGGAAAGGCTTCTTTATACCAATACGTATTTTGGCTGTTAAATGGTGACCATGCATTATTGCCCAAAGCAAGTCTCAAACCTTTTTTAAAATTTAAGGGCAGAGGATAAGTTAAACGATAAACAGCATCCACATCAGGATTTTCATCAGCTAAACCTTGTTGTATAGGACAAAGTATATCTTGTACTGGAAACTCTAATAGGGAAGGAGTTGGTTTTTGCAGTTCTTCCAAAGGCAAACCCCTTGGCCATATAAAGCTGTCACTGAAATACTTATACACATTTATCCAATCAGTTTCTTTAACAGCATGAGCTTTTACAGATTTAGATTTTTCATGCCAAAATTCAGCACGAGGTAAATTATCATCATCAGTTTCTACTAATTCCGTAGTTCCATTTTGTAAAGCAATAATATAGCCAATGTTTTTTCTTGCATAATGTCTTGTAGGACAAATCTTTGCAAATTTTGAGTCAAGTTCAAGTTGACGGTCTACTGACCAAAAATCACATCCTTCAATATTAAAATTTTCAGGTGATTTAGTATCTCCAATACAAATAAACCGGATATTTCTATCAGTACATTCTTTGGCATAAGTGTGTAATACTTCTAAAGTGTCAGGAGCAATTGATGTTATAATTAATGATTTAACTGACATGATTTATTTTATTGATTTAAAGTAGTTTATAATCTTGCTATAATTAATTTCAAAGTATTATGTTAAATAGTTGGAGCATTTCCTTTTAATCTTTCAATAAAATAATACATTAAAGTTTGACGTGCATTTTTTATTGCAGAAGGAGATACACGTGGTGATGGAGCTTGATAATGTATTGGCACTTCAGCCGTACGGTGTTTGCGCAACAAATATTTTACTTCAGTTTGATAAAAATGCGCCCTGGATTTCAGTGGATATTGCAACAGTTTTCCAATAATTTCGCGATGGAAACCCTGAAAACCGGAAGTCATATCAAAAAGTTTAGTGCCAAGTAAGATATTCGCTAATACTGTACCTGACTTTGATAACATTCTACGGTTGAAAGGAGAGTCGCCCATGGAGCCGTCTTTTATAAACCGGGAACCGAAAGCAACTTCATTTCCTTCATTTAAAACCCGCAAATACATAGGAATAGCTCTGGGGTCGTGGCTCATTCCTGCATCCATTTCAATGATAATATCATGTCCGCGGTCATAAGCTATACGAAAACCTGCTAAATAGGCATCAACTACATTTTTATTGTCTGGTGCCCAAACCACTTCAAATCTACTGTCTTTTTTTTCCAAATCACGAGCAAATTCCAGCGTCTTGTCTTTAGAAGCATTATCTATTACAAAATAAATTTTACCGGTGCCTATCACATCCATTACTCTTGTGAGCATATCGACAAAAGGATAAAAGTCAGTTTCTTCGTTGGCCATTGGAATACAAGCAGCCCAGTCAGTATAGAGATACATAGCAGGATATATGTTGCAAAAATACTAAAATATTAAAGAAGTACTAAATTAATGAAATAATTTTTTTTTAAAATACTCTATTTAACATAATGTAAATTATAGGACAAAAACATTAATAGAAATTTAGTTAGTAAGTTGATTATGAATAGTTAATACTTGAAATTCAATTTGACTATAATCTTGATTATTGTTAACTATAAAATCTGCGAATGGTATTAAATTTTCTTGAATTGATTGAGATTGGATTCTTTGTAAAACAGAATTTCTATCCGATTTATCTCTGTCTATCACACGCTGTACACGTGATTCTATATCTGCTATAACTAAAATGACTTTATCAACTAAATTGTTCTTGCCATTAACCAACAGTAATGCAGATTCATAAAGCACATAATTTTCATTTTGATGTTGCTTAAACCAATCTTCAGCATCAGCATAAACAGCAGGATGAACAATGGCTTTCAGTCTGTTTAACATAATCTTGTCATTAAATACAATTTTAGAAATGTACTTGGTATTTAACTTGTTATTTGAATAAGCCTCGTGTCCAAGAAGTTGAAGTATTTGTTGCTTAACTAACTGATTTTCTGTCATTAATTGCTTGGCTCTTAAATCTGAATAATAAACAGAAATGCCTAATAGTTCAAAGATTTTACAAACTGTTGTTTTACCTGAACCAATTCCGCCAGTGATTCCAACTTTTAACATAAGTACTTAAAAATTAAGCATTTGTGCCGGTGTTTTGCTGTAAAGCTTTAGATGCCTCTGCATTAACTGCAGACTTTTCAATTTTTAATCTTGTTGGTCCGTCAACCTGAATGGTATATGTATTGTCATCGTTAATCGCTACAATTTTGCCATGTACACCACCAATGGTGATAATCCTGTCCCCTATTTTCATATTATTCGAAAACTCCTGAGCTTCTTTTTGCTTTTTTTGTTGCGGACGAATTAAAAAGAAATAAAACACAACGAACATTAAGCAGAGCATAAAGATGAAAGACATCGGGCTATTTCCGCCTGCAGCAGGTGCTGCTTGTAAGAAAAATGCTAAAATCATAAATTCTGTTTAGTTTGCAAATCTACTGTCTAAATGACATTATTCAAAATATTGTGGTGAAAATATGGAGTTCTTTAGTGAATAACCATAAAATTATCAAGCATCCAACTCACCGGCTATCACATTCATGCTGCTCATCGTTAAAATGGCATCACTGAGCATGGCTCCCTTTATCATTTCTGGATAAGCCTGGTAATAAATAAAACAAGGCCGACGGAAATGTAAACGGAATGGTGTGCGTCCACCGTCTGAAATGAGATAAAATCCCAACTCCCCATTTCCTCCTTCTACTGCATGGTACACCTCTCCTTTCGGAATATCAGTTTCACCCATTACGATTTTGAAATGGTAAATCAGGGCTTCCATATTATTGTAAACTGCCTCTTTAGGCGGCAAAAAGAAATCGGGTACATCTGCATGTGGTTTGCCGTCCGGAAGATTTTTAATGGCTTGTTCCACAATGGAATAGCTTTGCCACATTTCTTCCATGCGTACCATATAACGGTCATAAGTATCTCCATTGGTGCCAATTGGAATCTCAAAAGTGAAATCTTCATAAGACGAATAAGGATTGGCTACACGAACATCATAATCAACTCCGGCAGCACGCAGATTTGGTCCGGTAAAACCGTAAGCCAATGCTTTTTCAGCAGTAATGGGACCTGCATTAATGGTTCTGTCCATAAAAATGCGGTTTCTGTCCACTAATTTCTGGAATTCTTTTAATCCTTTTGGAAATTCTGCCATAAAATGATTGATTTTATCCCAGGTTTGTTGAGAAAAATCAGCATTCAAACCACCTATTCTGCCAATATTGGTAGTCAGCCTGCTTCCGCAGATTTCTTCAAATATTTCATAAATCCATTCACGGTATTGGAACAAATGCAAAAATCCGGTCATTGCTCCGGTGTCCACGGCAATTACCGTATCACAAACAATGTGGTCGGCTATGCGCGATAGCTCCATAATGATAACACGAAGATA
>DAOQII010000128.1:0-6743 GCA_035339455.1 Chitinophagales bacterium | reverse complement strand
GAAATTGGCAAAAACTTGCCTAATGTTATTGATACTTCGTTAACTAAAATTGAACAGAAACTAGACATTCATCAGTTAGTAAAAAACAAAGTAGAAGCATTTTCAGATGAAAAGCTGGAAAATCTGCTATTAGATATTACCTCCAAAGAATTCACTTTCATAGAAATTATTGGAGGTGTATTAGGTTTATTGATTGGTATAATTCAATTGCTGATTAGCAATCTGTAACACTTATTTAGCTTTAAGATTTTTATCTTGCAACCAGTTTAAAACCGACACCGTGCACGTTGAGCAATTCTACATTCGGGTCGTCTTTGAGATATTTACGGAGTTTAGTAATATAAACGTCCATGCTTCTTCCGGCAAAATAACTGTCGTCTTTCCAGATTTTCATCAGCATATCTTCCCGTTTCACGGGTTGATTCAGGCTTTTTGCCAAGAATTCCAACAATGCACTTTCCTTCTTCGTAATGGATTGTTCTTCTTTGCCCAAAATAAGTTTCAGTTCATCTGACTTCAGTGTATATTTCCCTATTTTGAATGTAGTAGGTTCCGGTTCAGCGGGCTTAGTTCGCTTTAAAATTGCCTCCATGCGCATTATCAATTCATCGAAATTGAAAGGCTTGGTGATATAATCATCGCCTCCCACTGTAAATCCGCGCAATTTATCTTCCTGCATTTCTTTTGCTGTCAGAAAGATGATAGGCGTATTGTCTTTTTTTGCCCGCAGTTCTTCGGCAAGTGTAAATCCATCTTTTTTAGGCATCATTACATCAAACAAGTACAAATCAAAATGCTCTTTAAAAAGCAGTCGTTCGGCTTCCAGTCCATTTATGCAATGCGTAACCTCATAACCCTTATCGCTCAGATTATCTTTAATAATAAATCCAAGATTCGGATCATCTTCCACAAGTAGAATTTTGCTCATAGGTTTATTTTATTTTTAAAGTTATCATTATTATCCTATTTTTTCAAAGTTTTGAACCATAATATAAAAGTGGTGCCAACTTTTGGTGTACTTTGCACACTTATTTTTCCTTTATGTGCTTTCAACATATTCTCCACATAAAACAAGCCCAATCCAAACCCTTTTACATCATGTACATTGCCACTGGGTACTCTGAAGAATTTTTGGAAAATCATGCTTTGTGATGTTTTGTCAATACCTTTTCCATTGTCTTTTACATAAATTTCGAGACCTCGGTGTTTATTTACTGTTGTAATTTCTATATGTGGAATTTTGTCACAATATTTTAGTGCATTATCCAACAGGTTATAAATAATATTAGTTAAATGTACTTCGTCTCCCGATATAAAATGTTGCGTGGCATTTAAATTCATTACTATTTCGCCACCAGCATCATGAACCCGAATTTCCATATTTTTTACAATTCTTTCAATCAGTGCATGCATATCTACTACATCTAAATTCAATTGAATTTTATGTGACTCAATTTGCGAAACTTGCAGAACGGACTCTACTTGACTTTTCAACCTGTTATTTTCAGCTTGAATAATTGTGGCATAATGTTTCAGTTTTTCGGGCTTCTCGGCAATATCATCCCGCAACAGTACATCACTGGCCAGACTTATTGTTGAAATAGGCGTTTTAAACTCATGCGTCATATTATTCACGAAATCTGTTTTTATCTCGCTTAATCTTTTTTGTTTTAAAATGACTAATATGGTATATGTAAAAAATCCTATTACAAGTAGTAATACTAAAGTAAAAAACATGAGTAATCTCAAGTCGTTTTCCAGAAGTGTTTTCTTTTTTGGGAATAAAATACCGATATAATAATTTTCTCCGGTATTGGCATGTACATCTAGTGTTTCGAGACTGCCTATGTTTTTAAAATCCAGCAGGCGACCGGCATAAAATGAATCGGTGGTACATTCAAATATTCCGTATTCAAAATCAGAATTCAGATTTTGATTTTTGGACTCAATAAATAAATAGTGCTCGAGTTTGGAAACATTTACTGGTGCGCTAAAATCAATAGTGTAGTTATTATTTGATTTGCGGTTGATTCCATCTAATATTACATTTCGTCGGGTATCATTAATCAGATGGTCGGCTACACTTTTTAAAGTTACATTTACCCGGTGGTTGAATTGTTCTTCTTTTAAATCCAGTGCTTTTTTAATCCAGTATAGTTGAGAAAAAATAATACCCGCCAATGAAATAAAGGCGAATAATACAATATTGCGTATGACTGCTCTGGTCATTTTGTAAAACTAAATAATAAATTGGTATACAAAGACGATTAACATTATTTTAGCAAAAATGTATCGAAATGATTAGCATTAATCAAATTTGAATTTCTGAAGTAAATCATAAAAGTCTTTATCTTTTTCAAATTTCATGAAATATTCATCTTGTTTTATTTCATTAAAGATGGCCGGATATTTTTTAAACAGTTTTACTTTATTTGCGGCTTTCAACGCTACAATCATTTGCTTTTTATTGCCTTCGGCGGCATAGCTGCGCGCATTTTGGTAATTGGCTATCCCTTTAAAATCATTGCTGATTTGTTGTGCCTGATAAAAATCTGTTCGAGCTGCTGCAAACTGTTTTAAATCAGTTAAAACAATGCCCCTGTCCATATAGAATTCTGCCTTGTAATTTTCGAGCTGTATAGCCTTATTAAATTGCGTGAGTGCCGATTCTTTTTCATCCAGATGATAAAGTGTTTTACCTAAAAAATAATGGGCATTGACATCAGCACTATTCAAAACGACGGCTGTATTTAAATCTTGTTTGGCTAAAAACATACTGTCTAAATAAAAATAAACGATACCTCGGTTTCTGTATGCCAGTGCATTGTTATTATCCAGCATTAGACACTTGTTTAAATCTATCAGGGCAAAATGTAAATCTGTCAAACTGGCTTTGGCTATATTTTGATTATTATATCTTGCTGTGGCTCTGTTGTTATATGCGGCAGCCAGTGTACTGTCTATTAGTATGGCACTGTTAAAATCAGCAAATGCCAAATCATACTTTCCCAAATAATTATAACACATGCCGCGTGTGTTCAATGATGTGGCATTTGCCGGGTTCAGTTTCAGCGATTCGTTAAAGTATAAAAGTGCATTATCAAAGTCATTTTGCAAAAAAAAATATTGTCCGTATACATCGTAAAATCCAAAATAATCGGGCTTCAACTGAATGCCTTGCTTGAGTAATTTATCTGCTTGCTCATAATTACCTGCTAATGTCTGCGCATAACTCAACCAGTAAATGCCATCTATATCTTTAGTATCTGTCTTGTACAAATTTGTAAAAAGTTGTATAGCAGGGGCATATTGTTTTTGCAGTAGATCGTTTTTCCCCAATAAAATAATTTCGTCTTTAGTTTGTGAAAAAGCAGAAATGCTCATGAAAGTAAAAATGCAAAATAAGGAAATGGCACATATCCATTGTTTGTTCAAAAAAATTAAAGACTTATCGTTATAATTATTTTGCATGAGTAGTAATCTTTTCAACCATATTTTCAATCTAATATAAGCTATATGACTTCTTTTATCAATATTTCTTTCAAAAAACGTACCACAGCTATTGGTTTCATCGATTTCAGGGATAGCTTATCTCCTGTTGTCTTCCTTTCTGGTTATTTTAGTTTGGTTTAATCTGCTTCAAATGATATTTATTGGTAAATCTTCCGATGATAAAAATGCTGTGGTAGATATGTTCTGCAATTTGCAGATTGTCGATATCTTCTTGTTTTACCCGGCGATGAATCGGGTTAATCGTACCTCTCGGGCCACCCGGAGCAGCATGTATGTCATACTGAAATTCCGGATTGACCAGCGTACCTCTGGGATACATGATACCCGGAACACCCTGACCTACAATATTCGTATTTGCAGGATGCACCAAGCCCAAAGTATGACCAAATTCGTGAGCAATAGTTGTTGATCCTGCATATAAATTATCAATCAGCAAATAACCGGAATTGCTGCCAATGCCATCCACATGCGAAATATTGCCTGCGATATAATCTTCTACCCTGAAAAAATTATGCAATGGATTTGTATTATTTATAATGGTCTCAGGAGCTATCAGATTATTATATTGAGCACCGATTTTAAAGTGCAATGAATACGGCATACTATTCAACATCACCATGCCATTCGGCTCATTCCACATGTCTTCGGTTTCTTTTGCCAACTGAACACTTAACTCATAGGAAGCACTATCACCATAGGTAATAAAATCGGCATTTATGTTTATTATCTTTGTTGCAGTATCTAGCTCTATAGTACCCATGTGTATCGAATTAATGTGAAATGATTATCTTTATATCATGCAAGATAAAATTAGTAAAATACTCCAAAGTTCTATCGATATCAAAAGAGAAATTCTGACAAACTATAATTTATTAAACCAAATCGAGCAAGTAGTGGCATTGACTACAGTTTGTTTTAAGAATGGAGGAAAAGTACTGACTTGCGGGAATGGCGGTTCAGCAGCCGATGCACAGCATCTTTCTGCAGAACTGTCCGGAAGGTTTTATAAAGACCGCAATCCCTTGTTTGCAGAAGCATTGCATGTAAATACATCTTATTTAACAGCCGTTGCCAACGATTATAGTTTTGATGAAGTGTATGCACGTTTGGTAAAAGCAAAAGGCAAAAACGGTGATATTCTCTGGGGATTTTCGACATCTGGAAATTCCGAAAATATCCTGCGTGCATTTATACAGGCTAAAGCATCCGACATGATTACTATAGGTTTTACCGGAGAAAGTGGCGGTAAACTTGCTTCGCTGTGCGATATACTGATCAATGTACCGTCAACGGATACGCCCAGAATTCAAGAATGCCATATCGTAATTGGTCATATCATTTGTGAATTGATTGAAGACAATTTATTCTGATGAATACTTATCCCGTTATCATTTTAGCCGGAGGTAAAGGCACACGACTGAGCAGTGTAGTCAGTGATGTACCCAAACCAATAGCCTTAGTTAATGGCAAACCATTTCTGCATTATATATTCAGTTATTTGCAAAAACAGCAAATAAAGCAGGTTATTTTATCTGTCGGCTATTTGTCGGATGTGATTATCCAATATTTCGGGAGCGAGTACTTGGGAATTAAAATTAAATATGTAATAGAAAAAGAAGCGTTAGGTACCGGAGGGGCAATAAAATATGCCTTTGAGCAGATCGATGAAGCAGCGTATGTGATTAATGGCGACACCTTTTTTAATATTGATTTAAAACAACTTGCAAATAAACATGCAGATGCCGTAATCGCCTTGAAGCCCATGGAAAAATTTGAACGCTATGGAACTGTTGAATTGGACAACGACAGCAGGATTATTCATTTTCTGGAAAAACAATACTGTGAAGAAGGGCTGATTAACGGCGGAATATATTTTATTCAAAAATCGGTTTTTGACAAAATCCAAACACCGGATAGTTTTTCCATGGAAAAAAATATTTTTGAAAAACATGCTGATGATTTAAAGATTCAAGGCAAAATTTTCACCGATTATTTTATAGACATTGGCATTCCTGAAGATTATTATCTGGCACAACATTACTTTTCATCCTTACTATGAACAAATTGCAAATCACATCTGACTGGACTTTATTTTTAGACCGTGATGGTGTAATCAATAAAAAAATCGAAAACGGCTATGTCTTAAGTCCCGATGATTTGGAATTTTTGCCGGGTGTATTCCCATTTTTAGCTGAGGCTGCAAACCTGTTTCAAAAAATAATTGTGGTTACTAATCAGCAATGCATTGGCAAAGGATTGCTCACGGTGGAAGCACTCAATGAAATCAACAGTTATATTTTAAATTTTGTTGAATTGAATGGCGGACGAATTGATGCTGTTTATTTTGCTCCTGATCTTGCCGGAGAATATAATACGCTGAGAAAACCGGCTACCGGCATGGCTGAGTTGGCAAAGGCTGATTTTCCTGAAATCAACTTTGAAAAAAGTCTGATGATAGGCGATTCACTTTCGGATATGCAGTTTGGTAAAGTATTGGGCATGACTACTATTTTCTTAAATGCAGAAAAAGTAAAATCAGATTTGATTGATTTTAAATCCGGGAGCTGGAAAGATATTTTAGAATTATTCTAGAAAAAAAATGGGGACAACAATGGGGTTCGAACCCACGACCCTCGGAACCACAATCCGATGCTCTAACCTACTGAGCTATGTTGTCCATAAATAAAAGAGCTTCTACTAAAAATCTTGCTCTGAGAGCAAGATTTTTACGCAGAGAGAGAGGGATTCGAACCCCCGGACCTTTTACAGTCAACGGTTTTCAAGACCGCCGCATTAAACCGCTCTGCCATCTCTCTAAAAAAAGGCAAGCGACTTATATCGCACCGCTACAACCAAACTACCTTTGCTGCCTTCCGACCCTGGAGGATTTGCAGGGAGCTGGTCGTATAAGACTTGCCCGCACAAAAATAAACATTTTTAAGCATTCTTCCATACGTGTTTTTAACTTTTACATTAAATATTCAAAAAACAGGCGTATTTTTTTTGCAGAAGGGCTGAAAATATTGATATTCTGCTTATCTTTGCATTCTTACAAAAAAATAAATTATTATGGGAAAAGGTGATAGCAGAAGTAAAAGAGGTAAAATTTTCAGAGGCTCTTTTGGTAAATCCAGATTAAAAAAATCAAAAAAGGCTGTTGCTAAAGCTAATTGATTTCTATTAATCAAAGATGTAAAAACCTCAACATAAGTGAGGTTTTTTCTTTTTAT
>DAOQII010000127.1:0-6775 GCA_035339455.1 Chitinophagales bacterium | reverse complement strand
GAAAAGCGCAAACAGCTTACCCGTATTTATGGTATTACTTTTCCAAATCAGCAGGAATTAGACGAATACCTAAAAATGCTGGAAGAAGCAGAAAAACGCGATCACAGAAAAATTGGACAGCAACTCGAACTTTTTGCTTTTTCTCAAAAGGTGGGATCTGGCTTAGCATTATGGCTTCCAAACGGAACTTTTATTCGTGAGCAATTAGCAGAATTTTTGAAAAAAGAACAAATTAAACGCGGATATAAACCTGTGATTACTCCACATATTGGAAAAAAAGATTTATATGTAACCTCAGGTCATTATGAAAAATATGGTGAAGATTCTTTTAAACCGATATTGACACCGGAAGAAAATGAGGAGTTCTATTTAAAGCCGATGAACTGTCCGCATCATTGCGAAATATTTAAACACATTCCTAAATCTTATAAAGATTTACCTTATCGTGTTGCTGAGTATGGTACAGTCTATCGCTATGAGCAAAGTGGAGAATTACACGGTTTAACACGTGTTCGTGGCTTTACACAGGATGATGCACATTTATTTTGTACTCCGGAACAGGTAAAAGACGAGTTTAAGAGTGTGATCGAGTTAGTTCAATTGGTATTCAAAAAGCTGGGTTTTGAACATTTTACTGCTCAGATTTCATTGCGTGATCCGGAAAACAAAGAAAAATATATTGGCTCTGATGAAAACTGGGAGAAAGCAGAAAGTGCTATTGTAGAAGCTGCTAATGAGATGGGATTAACTACTGTTACTGAATATGGAGAAGCTGCATTTTATGGACCTAAACTAGATTTTATGGTGAAAGACGTCATTGGCAGAAGCTGGCAGTTAGGTACCATACAAGTTGACTATAATCTTCCGGAAAGATTTGAATTGGAATATGTAGGTGCAGACAATGAGAAGCATCGGCCCGTAATGATACATCGTGCGCCATTTGGCTCTTTCGAACGTTTTATAGCAATTTTAACAGAGCATTGTGCAGGCAATTTCCCATTATGGTTAGCACCTAAGCAAATTTCTATTTTACCTATTTCGGATAAATTTGCCGAGTATGCCGAACAAATAAGCAAAGCATTACAACAAAAAGAATTCAGAACCAATGTGGACTTGCGCAGCGAGAAAATCGGTAAAAAAATTCGCGATGCCGAGATGATGAAAATACCGTATATGCTCGTTATAGGAGAAAAAGAAGTAGAAAATAAGCAAATATCCGTAAGAAAACACGGCAAAGGCGACTTAGGCACTTTTACAATTGAAGATTTCATCGTACATTTACAAAATGAGCTAAATAGCCAATAGTTATTTGTTATATGTAATAAGTTATTTGTAAATTATTCGGTATCTGATTTGGAAGATAAAATTCATTCATTTGAAAGTTTGGAATGTTGGAAGGATGCTAAAGAAATCCAGATAGCTATTTATAATTTAGTTAAGGTATTTCCGGAAAATGAGCGATACAGACTTACAGACCAAATGATAAGATGTTCCAGAAGTATAACAAATAACATTGCAGAAGGGTATGGGCGATTTCATTATTTAGATAATGCAAAATTTTGTAGAAATAGCAGAGGGTCTTTAATGGAATTGTTAGATCACTTGATAATTGCAAATGATTGTGGTTACATTAATGATGAAAAGTTGGAGAGTTTGAGGAAAAGAATAAATAAATGTAATGCACTGTTAAATGGATATATCAGATATTTGTTAAAGGCAAAAAATGAATTAGAATAAACCAGATAACTTGTTACAAATAACCTATAACATAAATTAAAAAAACTTGATACCTAGAAGAAAAGTATTCGTTCCGCGTAAAAAAGAAACGGAACACCGATTAAACAAAGACATCCGTGTACCTGAAGTTCGTCTTGTGGGAGAAAACGTAGAAGTAGGTGTATACCCTACTGAGCGTGCATTGGAAATGGCTAAAGAACAGGAATTGGATTTGGTGGAAATCTCACCGAATGCAGTACCGCCGGTTTGTCGTATTGTTGACTACAACAAATTCCTTTACGACAAAAAGAAAAAGGAAAAAGAGATTAAAGCCAAGCAGAAAAAAACGGAAGTGAAAGAAATTCGTTTCACTCCGAACACCGATGATCATGATTTGGATTTTAAGAAAAAACATGCCATCAAGTTTTTGCAGGAAGGCTCTAAAGTGAAAATCTATGTGCAATTCCGTGGTCGTGCTATACAATTCAAAGACCGAGGGGAATTAGTACTCCTGCAGTTTGCAGATGCACTTAAAGAATACGGTGCTTTGGAAGCTATGCCTAATCTTGAAGGTAAAAAGATGACTGCTTTTATTGCCCCTAAGAAAAAATAAAGGCTGTATTATAATTCATTAAAGCTGATTAATTCATATTTCTTTTATCACAAAACCTAAGGATACTAAATCATCCCAGTATTTGGGATATGATTTACTGACTACTTCCGGATGTTCTATTTTTATACTTCCTGTTTTTAAACACAAGGGAGCAAAAGCCATGGCCATCCTGTGGTCTTCGTAAGTAAAAACAGGGTGTTGTGGATGATGTGGTGGTTTCTCAAATGCTTTTAACACCCATTTGTTTTCATTACTTTCAGAGAGTGAGCCTATTTTTAATGCGCTTAACTCTGTATTTAATGCTGCAATTCTATCTGTTTCTTTTATGCGCAAAGTTTGCAAACCTGAGCAATCTATTGTAGTCCCAATTGCAGCAGAAAATGTGAGAACGGTTTGTGCTAAATCCGGAAATTCCAAAAAATTTATGCTCATTTCATCCGGTAGTTTAGTTTTTGTTTTTATCAACCGTATGCTGTTTTCATTAAATTGAGTATGGATACCAAAATCTTCGCCGATTTTTGCAATGACCGCATCTCCCTGTATTTGTTGATTGGTTAAACCGCGCAGTTCAATTTCGGCTTCTTGTGATAAGATGGCAATTTCATAAAAGTAAGAAGCTGCACTCCAGTCTGCTTCAACAAAATAGGGTCGAGGCTGATAGTTTCCGGAAAAAACAGTTATTACGTTTTCATCCATTTTTGTTTCGATACCAAAATATTCCATGAGTTTTAACGTCATTTTAATATATGGCAATGAAACGATAGTACCCGTTAATTTAAGTTGTATTCCTTCTTCCAGCACTGGTGCAATTAGCAATAAAGCCGTTATATATTGTGATGAAGTACTGGCAGGCAATTCGATTTTACCGCCTTTCAACTGCCTTCCTTTTATACGCAGGGGAGGAAAATGCTCCTGACCCACGTATTCGATGTCGGCACCAAGCAAGCGTAGGGCATCTACTAAAATTTTTATGGGTCGTTGCTGCATCCTTTCGCTGCCTGTCAATATAATCTCTCTTCCTTTTTGCGTAGCAAAATAAGCAGTTAGAAATCTGAAAGTAGTACCACCTGCACCAGCATCAAGTATCTTTGTATTGCTTTGCAGTAATTGTTGCATGACTACGGTGTCATCTGCATTTGATAAATTTTGTATGTCAATTTGATTATTACAAAGAGCATTAATCAGTAATACACGATTGCTGATACTCTTGGAACCATTGAGCTGAATGCTGCCATGAACGGAAAGAGTGGGAGGTGGTTGTACAAGATAAGTCAAAACTTTAGTCGGCTATTCGGTTGCAGCATTATCACTGACAAACTTCTTTTTGTTTTTAAGCCAGTAAATGCCAAGCAACGCTATGGTGATAAATGGAAAAAATAATAAAAGTAGAATTCCCTTGTTCAGGCTTTTGGCATATTCCGAATTTTCGGCAGTCACTTTGCACATAGCACATTGCGCTTCTGTGCTAAAAGTTATTAGCCATAATAGGCAAATCAAAAATATGCGCTTAATGCTTAGCCATTTCATGCAATAAAGATAAAAAATAATCAACACACTTCCCTATGTTAGTATTAAAGTAAAATTAAATATACTAAAAATCCAGTTTAATATTGCGGGCTGATATTAATCTTTTATAACTTACACTGTTGAATTAAATGTCTAATTTTCTGTTCATGTTGGCTACTTTGCTTTTGAAAAATCAAAATAAATTATTTTATATTTTTACAATAATACTCTTATTTGCATTTTATGATATTTGCTTCCCGGTAAAAACGCAACGCGAATATTCTACAATCATTGAAGCTAAAGATGGCACTGTGCTTTCCACATTTTTAACGAATGATGACAAATGGCGGCTGTATACAAAATTAGATGAAATCACACCCACTTTGCAAAAGGCATTCATCGAAAAAGAAGACAAATATTTTTATTGGCATTTCGGAATAAACCCGGTTGCAGTAATAAGAGCATTTGTCAATAATACGATAAAGCATCGACGCACATCAGGAGCTTCTACTATCACCATGCAAGTTGCTCGAATGCTACAACCCAAAGAAAGAACTGTGTTTTCTAAAATCAGAGAAATGCTGTGTGCCTTGCAATTGGAATGGAATTTTTCTAAAAAAGAAATACTGCAGCTTTATCTCAATTTAGTGCCGTATGGCAGCAATGTAGAGGGTGTAAAATCAGCATCATTTATCTATTTCGGTAAAGCTCCTTCGCAGCTTAGCCTGGCAGAAGTTACCGTATTGACTATCATTCCCAACCGACCAACTTCATTAAGACTGGGGAAAAATAATGCCTATATCACGGAAGAACGCAATAAGTGGTTGAAAAGATTCAAAAAAGATAAGGTTTTTAAGGATGAAATCATTAACGATGCACTTGAAGAACCACTATTGGCATATCGGAGAGATGCACCGAAATTCGCACCTCATTTTTCTTTACGCTTGAAACGTGCCAATCCCAACATACCCATACTGGCTACAAATATCAATTATAATATGCAACTCGAAACGGAAGAGTTAGTAGGCAATTATGCCAGGATTTTACAAAATAAATCAATCAATAACTGTGCTGTGATGATAGTTGACAATCAGCAACACGAACTTGTCGCTTATATCGGCTCTCCCGATTTTTATAATAGTAGTATTAAAGGTCAGGTGGATGGCGTTCGAGCTATTCGTTCACCGGGTTCTACGTTAAAGCCACTCATTTATGGAATTTCTTTCGATAAAGGAATTTACACGCCTCGCTCAGTTATTACAGATGTTCCCATAAATTTTGACGGGTACAGTCCGGAAAATTATGACCAGCATTTTCATGGCAAAATTGCCTTGAGTGATGCCTTGTCGCAGTCGTTTAATGTGCCGGCCGTGAAAGTGTTACACGATATCGGCGTAAATACGATGGTCAATTATTTAGATGCACTGGATTTTAAGCAAATACAAAAAGATAAATCAAAATTAGGATTGAGTTTGGCATTAGGTGGCTGTGGGGTGAGCTTGGAAGAAATGACAAATTTGTACAGCTCATTTGCCAATAACGGAAAATATACTCCACCCAAAATGCTGCAAAAACAACGGGATAAAAATCCCATTGACATCCTTTCTCCCGAAGCAAATTATATGGTTGCACAAATACTCACACAATTAAGAAGAAGTGATTTGCCGAACAATGCAGAAAATGTAGTGAACTTGCCAAAGATAGCATGGAAGACCGGAACATCTTATGGCAGAAGAGATGCCTGGAGTATAGGTTTCAATAATCAATATACAGTAGGAGTGTGGTGTGGCAATTTTGACGGCACGGGTGTGCCTGATTTAAATGGAGCAGATATTGCAACGCCATTGTTATTGCAAATCTTTAATACCATCAGTAAGAATACTGCGCAAGATTGGTTCAAGCGTCCGAAAGGACTGCAATTCAGGTGGGTTTGTGCGGAGACTGGAAATTTGCCTGAACATTATTGTAAGAATAAGCTCATGGCATTATATATTCCCGGGAAAAGCCCGAATAAAAAATGCGAACATTTGAAAAAAGTTTGGGTAAATGCTGATAGTACCATGAGCTATTGCAGTGCGTGTTTACCTCCGGATAATTATGTCGAAAAATATTACCCCAATTATCCGCCTGAATTATTGCAATACTATGAAAACAGCAATTTACCATTCCAAAAAATACCTAAACACAATCTACTTTGCTCACGTATTCAACAAAGTCAGGAACCCAAAATTTACAGTCCTACTAACGGCATGGTATATTATCTCAATAAGCAAGAAAAACAGCAGATGCAGTTGAGTTGTCAGGCTGCAATAGATGTCGAGAAAATATCGTGGTATGTCAATAATCAGTTTATTCAGACAACAGTTAAAAGCACACCTGTTTTTATACATCCGCCATTGGGCAAGGTAAAAATTTCGTGTACAGATGATAAAGGAAGAAATACAGATATTTGGGTAGAAGTAAAAGAGATGTAGTCTATTTTTCCATTTTATAAGAAATGTCATTTGCTTTTAAAAGATACAATCCCGATGGTAGATTACTTAAGTCTATCGGAACAGATGTAATGCCATTTTGCATAAATGCCTGATTGCTGTAAACTAAAGCTCCGAGTGTATTATAAATTTTGATGTCAACATTTTTATTTTCAAGTGTATAATAATCCAACATAAACAAGCCATTTGTAGCCGGATTGGGATAGACATATACTATATCTTTCTTTGGCGAAGCATTTGGTGAATGTTGTAAATTGACCTGCAAAACGTTGGAATAATTAAAGGTAGAGTCTGCAGAAACCATCTTAAGCCGGTAATAGTTAATACCGTTTTGAGGCTGTAGATGATAAAAATAATAATTGCTCGGGTTTTGAGCATTGCCTTTTGCATCAACAATGCCAATCGGCTGAAAATGGATACCATCGGCCGACCACTCTATGCCAAAATA
>DAOQII010000126.1:0-6789 GCA_035339455.1 Chitinophagales bacterium | reverse complement strand
TCTGCTTCTTTATACGTTTTCAGGATATCGAGCTGGCGATAAGTAGTTTGGGCAAACAAGCTAAAAATTGCGGAAAATAGCAGAGCAAATGCGGTTATTTTTTTGAACATACTGCGGTTTTAAAAATAATATTAACGGAACAATGCAAATATTATTCCAAGATAAAAATGCAAAAAACAGTTAAAACGAAAAAACCGAGTTATCAGGCGGTGTGCATAAGTTTTAAACTATTGACAGAATTAAACTTTTTGATCAATTTATAATGTCGCAATAGCTAATACTAGGTTTGAAAATAATTACATCCGCAAATCTTCCACTTTTACTCCTGGATATTTAGATGTATCAAATTTAAAGATGGCATCATCTAAATTTGCTTTGCCATTGAAAGATGTAACGGTATAGACATAACGGTTACCGTTTTTGTCAAATATTTTCATGCGCTTGATGTATTTGGCATTCTTGTCTATCCAAATGCGCACTTTAAAAAACGGTTTATCTGATTTTTTTGGTTTTAAATCGACTACGGCACAATTTACTTTATCAATAGCTTCATCGGCATTCATCAGATAATCAAAATCATTTTGGTAAATGGTGAACATGTTAGACGGTGTAATTTCGTCTTTGTTAGGCTCATAATCGTTGATTTGCAATTCGTTGATATCTTTCATGTATGTCCACACACTTTTATTGTCACAAATCACAATTTGTTTCCCAATTTCCACACGGTATTTTTCTCCTTTCAGATATACTCTGCCATTTTCTGTAGTTGTTTTATTTTGCTGCCCGTTCTCCGTCTGAAAGGTAAATTTGGCATCTATAGAAGAAAAACTTTTATATTTTTTACTTACTTCATCCAATAATATTTTAGCCTTAGGATCGCTGATATTTTTAGTATCCGGTTGCTTTTTCACAAATAGAAAGGAGAACAAACTCAAGATAGAGAACAGAAGATATTGCATTATACGGTCAGGTTTTGTGTTGAATACCAGATAGCCATTTCAAAAAGTGAATAGTTTTACTTTTCTAATTACAATCTTGCACTCAAATTGTTATCAATTTTGCTAAGTTACTTAATTAAGCATACTCCTGCAAAATCCGTTCCAATTCTTCATCTGTTTTCACATAAACTTCACGAGCCTTACTACCTAAGTTGGGACCCACTATGCCAACGGCTTCCAATTGGTCCATCAGCCTACCTGAACGGGCGTATCCAAGGGCTAACTTACGCTGAATCAACGAAGTAGAGCCAATTTGGTTGCGAACGATAAGCCGTGCTGCCTCTTCAAACAAATCGTCTTTATCGCCAAAATCAAATTGTTTTTCATTGCCGGCTTCCTTGGGATCAACATATTCAGGTAATTCATAAGGTGTGGGAAAACCACGCTGATCACCAATAAATTTAGCAATTTTTTCCACCTCAGGTGTATCCACAAACGGGCATTGAAGTCGGGTTATTTCACCACTTTGCGATAAAAGCATATCTCCTCTCCCAATGAGTTGGTCAGCTCCTCCGGCATCTAAAATGGTTCGGGAGTCTACTTTAGCTGTTACTTTAAAAGCAATACGTCCGGGGAAGTTCGCTTTAATAGTACCGGTAATAATATTGACGGATGGTCTTTGTGTTGCAATAACTAAATGGATGCCTACCGCTCTGGCAAGCTGAGCCAAACGGGCAATGGGGCCTTCTATTTCTTTTCCTGCCGTCATCATTAAATCTGCAAACTCATCCACTACTAATACGATATAGGGAAGGAAGCGATGGCCATTGTGCGGATTGAGTTGTCGGTTTAAAAATTTCTGATTATATTCTTTGATATGGCGCACATGGGCTGACTTGAGCAAATCATATCGTTTGTCCATTTCAATGCAAAGTGCATTTAATGTATAAATTACTTTTTTCGTATCGGTAATAATAGCTTCTTCTTCATCGGGCAATTGCGCCAAATAGTGATTTTCAATCAGTTTATATAAAGTAAGCTCTACTTTTTTAGGATCGACTAACACGAATTTTAATTCTGCCGGATGTTTTTTGTACAAAAGTGAAACAAGAATTGCATTTAAGCCTACAGACTTACCTTGACCTGTAGCACCAGCCATCAGCAAGTGTGGCATTTTTGCCAAGTCGACCACAAAATCTTCGTTTGATATGGTTTTACCTAAGGCAACAGGCAAATCAAAATCGGTGCGTTGGAATTTTTCTCCCGAAATAAGCGAACGCATGGATACAATACTTTTTTTCACGTTGGGAACTTCTATGCCTATGGTTCCTCTGCCTGGAATTGGAGCAATGATACGAATGCCGAGAGCCGCAAGACTTAAAGCTATATCATCTTCGAGGTTTTTAATTTTAGATATACGAATACCTTTTTCGGGTACAATTTCATATAAAGTAACCGTAGGACCAACTGTTGCTTTTATTTTTTCAATACCGATATTATAGTGAGATAAAGTCTGAACAATTTGGTTTTTATGTTGTTCCAGTTCTTCTTTGTTGATTTCAATTTGTCCGCTACCATGCTCTTCCATTAAGTTGATGGGCGGAAGTGTATAGCCTGATAATTCTAATTTAGGATCATATTCAACATCAAGACCAAAATGTTGCATATCATTTTTAGAAGAATCATTTTCCGTTTCCGGTACTTGTTCATTTGTATCTGTTTCTAATAAAGATTGTGTATCTATTGAGCCAAAAGCTTGTAATTCTTCGATTTCAAAATCAATATCTTCTTTCACTTTTTTGCGTGAAGATTTTTTCTCTTCCACCGGTAATGAATCCAATTCTACAATTGTATCATTTTCCGTTTGTAATTCATTTTCTTGTTCACTTTCCTTTACATCAACACTTTCTTCTTTTTCAATCAATTCCATTTCCAACAAGTCCGGATTAATCTGATGCGTGTTTTCATTAAGAATTTCAAATGTTTTATCTTCAAAGTGCGGTGTTACGTCTTCTTTCGTTTCAGGCAATATGCTTTCCATTTCATATCCTGCTTCTTTATTCAATTCCTCTTCTTCATCTGCATAAAACTCGTCTTGAGCTATCAGTTGTTGTTTCTCTTTTTTCTGTTTTTCCTTTTCTGCTTTTAATGTCGCTCTTTTAATTTCCCATTGTTGTTTCCACTTTTTCAACATCATGAAAGTATCTTTGATATTAAAGCCTAAAAAGGTAAATCCTAAAATGGCTAATAAAATGCCTAAGCCCACACGACCAATAAATGTTGACAGCCAATCATACAAGAGTGTACCCATACCTCCACCAAACGGAAAAGCAAAATTTGGAAACAGAAAAGCAGCTGTTGTTGCAATAAAAACTATCCAAATAACTGACGTGAGAATAATTTTCTTAACTCGAAAAATCTTTTCGTTAAATGTTACATTTACTCCCCAACAAAACAAAATATAAGGTATGAAAAAAGAAGCAACACCAAATAGCACATAAAAAAAAGTATGTGCTAAAAATGCGCCCATTCTGCCCATCGTATTCTCCACTAATGCTTCTTTGCTGAAAATAATTTTCCATGAAAAGCTTAAGACTTTATCCTGATCGGCTTTCCATGTGAACAAATAGGACACAAAAGCTACAAATAAGAAAATGCTTAAAAATAATAAAAACAAACCGGCTGCGGTTTTGATAGAATCTGCCGTAATTAATGGCACAGGGGCTTCCTCTTGGGGAGGCTGTTCAACGGCTGTTTTCTTTTGTCGCTTAACTTTTTCTTTTACCACTTCTTCAGACATATTACAAATATAAAAGGATAGTTGCCGGTAACAAGTAAGAATAATAAACACTTGTGGGCAAATAATTTAAAGCGTTTATGTGTAATAAAATAGCTTCACATTTTAATTCAAATCTGCATTTAGCTGATGACAAAAAAGGAGAAAATAGTATTTATTGAAGATACGCTTAATGAGCTGTATCCCAATCCGCCTATACCTTTAGATCATAAAGATGCCTATACTTTATTAATTGCCGTATTGTTATCGGCACAATGCACGGATGAACGTGTAAATAAAGTTACTCCTACCTTGTTTAAGCTTGCTGATAACCCTAAAGCTATGGAAAAAATTCCGGTTGAAACAATTAAAGAAATAATAAGACCATGTGGTTTATCTCCCCGGAAATCTCAGGCTATTTCTGACTTATCAAAAATTATTATGCACCAACACCATGGTAAAGTTCCCGAAAGTTTTGATGACTTAGAGGCACTTCCGGGAGTAGGCCATAAAACGGCAAGCGTAGTAATGAGTCAGGCATTTGGTCATGCGACATTTCCGGTAGATACCCATATTCACCGCTTGGCTAAGCGCTGGGGTTTAAGCAATGGAAAGAGTGTAGAACAGACAGAAAAGGACTTAAAACGATTATTTGCAAAAGAAAAATGGAATACATTACACCTGCAAATAATATATTACGGTCGGGAAATGTGTACGGCACGTGGTCATGATGAAAAAAAATGCATTATTTGTTCAAAACTTCAAGCTAAAAACCGTGCAGTTAAATAATTTTTAATAACTTTAGCGTTTATTAAGAGATAAAAAGTAATTTTTATGAAGCATACTATTATCCTGATTTCCATTTGTTTGTTTACATTTTCTGCTTTTGCAGGAGATGGACAAGGTTCGCGATTTAACCGATACAAAGATAAAGACCGCGAAGGCAGTGGACATCAAATAGGAATCAGTGCAGGACCGATGTGGCCATTGACTGATTTAGGCGGGGCTAAAAAAATTGGAGCACCATTTATTCGCGATATTGATTTCCCATCAACAAGATTTGCTGTTACAGCTTTTTACCGATACAATATCAACAGATGGGTATCTGTAAGAGCAAATCTGATGTATGGCATGCTAAAAGCTGATGATGCTGATACTGATGGTAATCCACCGGGTTCTCCAGGAGGTGTAACAGACAGTTGGTACAGACGTCGCAGAAATTTAAACTTTACTACACATATCGTTGAGTTTCAGGCAATGGCAGAATTGAATCTAAAAAAATACTTACCGGATGTAGCGGGAAAAGGAGAAAAAGAAAGATGGGCGCCTTATGTAGGTGCAGGATTAGGTTTCTTTTGGTTTAATCCATGGACAAAAGTTGGAGGTTCTAAAGTAAAATTAAAACCACTGGGAACTGAAGGACAAAACCTGGGAGGCGTTTATGGCAAGCCCTATAAGAATTTTCAATTTGATGCCATGGCTTTAATCGGTTTTAAGTTTAATGTTACAGAACGATTTGCTTTAGCAATCGAAGGTGTTTACCATCAAACCTTTACTGATTATTTAGATGATGTTAGTAAAAATTATGTAAATCCAGATGACATCGCCTTGCTTTCACCACTTGCTCAGACATTACAAAACAGAGCTAATGATGCCACTACAAGTCCTTATGCCTCTACTTCATTTAATTTTGTTGAAGGGCAATATAAAACAGATGGTTCTTTAAATACAGGAGGCGTAGGACAACAAAGAGGTGACAGAAAAGATAATGACCAGTTTATGCATATCCAACTTACTTTTACAGTTCGCTTGGGTGATATTGGCGGTAAAAAAGGTGCATTTGGCAATTGCGGAAGAAGAAATCCATATAATCATAAATTCTCTTGTCCTAAGTGGTAACAGAGAAAGCAACATAGAAAAAGGAGCTTTTATAGCTCCTTTTTTTTATCTTTATAGAGCTATGAAAAAGCAAATTATTCTACTTGCAACATATTTACTATCACTTCATTATATTTTTGGAGCTTGTGGTAATGTTTTTTTACCTGAATTACAGCAAGGAGTTTCTACTCAAGATATTCGGGACAGGTTTCAATATATTACTACTTTTGCAAACCGCAATTCATCTATCCTATCTTCAGATACCATTCGCATTCCGGTAGTCTTTAATATTTTGTATAAAAATGCAGTTTCCGATTCTTTACTTTTTGACAAAAGCAGATATTATGCAATTCTTGATACGGCTAATAAATATCTCAATATAGATATTAACTATTTGTATACTATCAATCATCCCAGTTTTCATAATATAATAGCTGTTCCCTATATTCAACTTATTCCAGCCAGGCTAGATCCTCAAGGTAAACCTACGGATGGTTTTAGATTTAAACAATGGACACCCGTAAGCGGTAATGATATTTGTGGTTTACTCTATTTTAATGCACAACAGAAAATAAAACTGGATCAATATGGTGGCATTACGGCCTGGGATAACCGCAATTACTTAAACTACTGGGTTGGCGATTACCACACTCCTGTACAGTGTTTTAGCGGACAATCAACTTATCCGATTTTTCCGTTTCTTACCGGAAATCCATTAAACTTCATGGATGGTATAATACTTCAGGACTACTTGATAAAAAATCAGAACTACTGGAGAAATTATTCATATTCGACCATTATGCACGAATTGGGGCATTATCTGGGCTTATTACATATTTGGGGCGGTTTGTTCGACGACTCTGAAAAAGGTTGTAATATTGATGATAATATCAGAGATACTCCAACACAGTATCAGGCAATCTACCATTGCAATGACAGTGTAAACAGTTGCAATGATGGAGCCAATGATAAAATTGACATGTGCAGCAATATCATGGATTATGCGGATGGCATCACTTACACGCAGCAACAAGTAAACGTGATGAGGAATACGCTGGCTAATGCCCGGAAAATGTTGCCAATACCTAAACTTTATGCACAATTGCAACAAGCAGATTTTGCTGTTTGTGCCGGCGACAGTATTCAGATGGTTTGGAATGATTTATCGACTATTCAATCTGATTTTGTAATTCCATC
>DAOQII010000125.1:0-6835 GCA_035339455.1 Chitinophagales bacterium | reverse complement strand
CAATAATATGTTGTTCAGCGGACTGGAAAGTGTGGCACATAATATCAATCATAAAAACCCGTTGATTCAGTTGTTTGAATTTGGGAAAACCTATACAAAAACAGGTAATGCAGCTTATCAAGAAGAAAATCATTTGGCACTATTTCTAAGTGGAACAGTAGTATCACCGAATTGGAATACAAGTGAAAAGAAAGCTGATTTTTATTATGTCAAAGCTTTGTTAGAAAGCTTGTTAGCTTCTATTGGTGTTCTAAAATTTGAAACAGAAAATGCAGAAAATGAAATCTTTGAATATGCATCTACTATTTTATGTAACGGAAAAACGATAGCAATTTTTGGAAAAGTAAATGCTTCTTTAAACAAATTATGTGCTATTAAAAATGATGTTTTTTATGCGGATGTATTTTGGGATGAAGTATTAACCATCACAAAAAAACAAGAAGTACAATATAAAGAGATTTCAAAATTCCCTGCTGTACGCCGTGATTTAGCACTGTTGTTAGACAGATCAGTTTCATTTGCACAAGTGAAAAATATTGCCGAAAAAACCGGAAAAAAATTACTGACGGATATTGAGCTTTTTGATATCTATGAAGATGAAAAAATCGGTAAAGACAAAAAATCGTATGCCGTAAGTTTCACATTTAAAGATACACAAAAAACACTGCAAGATACCGAAATCGAACAAGTTATGGCAAAACTCATTACTGCCTATCAGACTGAGCTTAGCGCACAGATAAGGTAATAAACAGGTGACAAAAAAAATTCGATAAGTATTAACATGAAATAAAATGCATGAGCATCTGGCAACATATTATCATGAAAGAGCTAATGAATATGAAAAAGTATATCAAATTAAAGATGAACAGGAAGATCTTTTAACGGCTGCTCACTATTTTCAAAATACTTTTACTGAAAAATCTATCATAGAAATAGCCTGTGGAACAGGCTACTGGACTGAACAAATTTCGAAAACCGCTTCTTCCATTTTTTCTACTGATATCAATCACTCACTCATCGATATTGCTAAAAAAAGAACTTATTTTAGTCCGATGCAGTTTGAAGCTGCAGATATGTATAAAATAGATACCGCACATAAATATGATGGACTTTTTGCCGGTTTTATTTGGAGTCATATACTCATTCAGGACTTAGATAGTTTTATTCTGAATATGAGTAAGCTGATTACAAAAGAAGGAGATCTTGTATTCATAGACAGTAAACAAGTTGAAGGTGGCGTGCATGCGATGGAAAATATTTCCAGAATTGATTTATACGGGAATACTTTTCAAACCAGAAAACTGGAAAATGGAAAGCAATTTGAAGTGCTGAAAAACTTCCCCGACCACTCTTTTTTAATTAATAAATTGGAAGGCATATCAACGGATATTCGCATACTTGATTTAAAACACTACTGGATACTTCATGCTAAAAATAATGCATTTGACTAGTTTATATTTTAATACATATACGTGCAACAAAGGATTGTCTGGAAAAAAAGTATAGCCTGTTACATTTTGCAAACCAATTTTGTTATAAAATGTACTGACATACTAATAAATGCATGGATAATTACAAGTTAATGTGCTTTGTTGACAAAGATTTAAACGTAATCTCATTTTCTGCTCCAAATACTTTTTTATATTTACGCAACGCTTTGCCATGAAAAAATTTAAAATAGAATTTATTTCACTCAATCAACCCGTATTAATAGGCAGATTTATGCTTATTTTTTCCAGAAGAAGAATTGATGTTACTGATTTTTCTTTTACTAAAATAAATGATGGTGAAGGAAAATTCACGATCGAATTCATTGCTGATGAATGGCAAGCAGAAAATTTAAAAAAACAGGTGCAAAGACAAATAGATGTATATGAAAGCACGCTACTGGAAATGGAAAATGATTAAATTGAATGATAAATGTTTAGTATTTAATGTTGGAATTTATGAATAACTTTGCGAATCACTTATTACTTACTACTCTCTACTTATCACTAATTACTACAACTAATAAATAAATCAATATGGCAAAAATGAATTTCGGAGGTGTGGAAGAAAACGTGGTAACACGCGAAGAATTTCCATTATCCAAAGCAAAAGAAGTATTAAAAGATGAAGTAATCGCTGTAATCGGTTATGGCGTTCAAGGTCCGGGGCAGGCTCTGAACTTGCGTGATAACGGCTTCAATGTAATTGTAGGACAAAGACGTCCGTCAAAATCATGGGATAAAGCAGAGAAAGACGGTTTTGTAGCCGGTCAAACACTTTTTGAACCTGAAGAAGCCCTAGAAAAAGGTACAATCATTATGTATCTTTTATCTGATGCTGCTCAAATTGAAATGTGGCCATTAGTGAAAAAACATTTAACCGCCGGAAAAGCACTTTATTTTTCACATGGTTTCGGTATTACCTACAAAGAACGTACTGGCATAGTGCCGCCTGCGGATGTAGATGTTATCCTCACCGCTCCAAAAGGTTCAGGTACATCGTTACGTCGCTTGTTCTTGCAAGGTACAGGCTTAAATGCTTCCTATGCTATTTTTCAAGATGCAACAAGAAGGGCATTTGACCGTACTATTGCATTAGGCATCGGTATCGGTTCGGGTTATTTATTTGAAACCACTTTCCAAAAAGAAGTATATTCAGATTTAACGGGAGAGCGTGGTGTATTGATGGGCGCATTAGCTGGCATCATGGAAGCACAATATCAAGTATTACGAGATAACGGACACTCGCCTTCAGAGGCTTTTAATGAAACCGTAGAAGAATTAACCGAGTCACTTATAAAACTAGTTTCTGAAAATGGCATGGATTGGATGTATGGAAATTGCTCTACTACAGCTCAACGTGGTGCATTAGACTGGAAAGGTCCATTCAGAGAAGCGGTTTTGCCTGTCTTTAAAGAATTATATAGTAAAGTAGCCGCGGGTGAAGAAGCACAGCGCAGCATCGATACCAACTCACAACCCGACTATCGTGAAAAATTAGAAGAAGAATTGCGTCAATTGCGCGAAAGCGAAATGTGGCAAACCGGAAAAATAGTACGCAGCTTAAGACCGGGTAAATAAATAAGTAATCCTAAACAACAAAAAATGCGTCTTTTAAGGCGCATTTTTTTTTTACTATCATGTGATAGATAAATTTCAATGAACTTAATCAGCAGACTATTAATCTTTTTATAAATAATACACCAAAACGAATACTAGTATATATACTAATAATTGTAGCATAAAAAACATAATCATTACAAAGAAAACATTTCTAATCCCTTTAACGATAACAACTCTATATGTTAGCTAATAATCAATCAAAGCAATACTTAGAAATTCAATGTTATACTATACTTCGCTTTCTAGTAATTTTAAAAAGCTGTTGAAGTTGTTTTAATAAGCATCCTTCTAATAAACGAATATTAAATGAACAGAGCATTACATTTTTCATGAAAAAACTAGCGTTATTATACGATAAATGGAATTCTAAATGCTATTTTTATCAGCAATAGTTTATTATCGTAAAGTAGAAAAAGTTCAATTTATTACAGTGCTTAAAACATTTGCAAACTAAAATAACTTATTAATTAACAATAATAGTAGATGAATTACATTTCGCTTGAAAATAAAAATTCTAATAATGAAAAAAAACGGTTTCAAGAATTAGATGCTTTACGAGGAATAGCTGCAGTCCTAGTCGTCTTTTTTCATTTTACTGTCGGTAAAAATGGTTATGATCGGTATTTTAAAATTGGAATTACCGGAGTTGATTTATTTTTCATAATCAGTGGTTTTGTTATTTTTATGAGTCTGCAACACATTAATAAAAGTATTGATTTTGTTATTAACCGGGTTAGCAGATTATATCCTACTTATTGGGCATCTGTATCCTTTACTTTTTTTTTATTTACAGTATATGCTATATATAAGCATACATTTTCATATAAAGATATAATTATTTACATGGGGAATTTAACCATGTTCCAATATTACCTAAACATCCCTGACCTTGATGGACCATATTGGACAATGATAATTGAAATGGTATTTTACATTTCTATTTTATTACTATTTCAATTCAAATTACTAAAATATTTAAATATAATTTATGTAATTACATGTGTAACAACAGTCATATTAACCCGTTTTTTCTGGACATCAGAGTGGGTGCGTTTGCTTTTAAAATGGATTCCCTTACTTCAATTTTTACCTTTATTTTTTGCTGGAACCATTTTTTACAATCTTTATACAGATAGTGGAAACACTAAAAAAAATTATATACTAATATTATTTTGTATGATTTGTCAATTACTTCTGTTCCCCTATGTTGGTCGCTCATCGGTAATTCTGAGCCAATATTCGTATAGCATCATACTGACAGTTTATTTTCTCTTATTTGTATTATTTGTGAATCGCAAACTTGGTTTTATTGTAAACAGAACAACTCTTTTTTTTGGTAAAATATCATTTGCGTTATACTTGATACATCAATATATTTCTTTAGGTTTTATTATTCCAAGTTTTCACAATCAAATGCATATAAATTTCTGGGTAACCTGCTGCCTTATTGATTTGCCAATTATAGTTGCCATTGCCACATTAATTACTTACAAAATTGATATACCTTACTCAAAAAAAATGAAAGAAAAATTACGCAAACTAACAAATAGCAGGGCACAGGAATCAATTAACACATTGTAATATCAACACTTTACAACATCTAATTTTTAATAGAAGTAAACGATAGCTTAATTAATTATTATATATACGCATGTTTTATCACATAGTGTTATTTACAAGTACAGATGAATATCCTTATACTTTTCAGATGAAAATGCATTGATATAAATCAGAAATCATAAGTTTCATTTGCTAAATGATAAATTCAATAAATAAACATTAATCACGGCTTCTCTTTTATGCAACTTGTTGTTGCCCTGCAAATTCCATACCTTTACACCATGGACAGACCTGTAATCTTAGTTACAAATGACGATGGTATAATTGCTCCCGGAATAAAAGCGTTAATTGAAGTTGCGCAAAAATTTGGTGATGTTACTGTGGTTGCCCCCGATAGCCCACAGTCCGGAATGGGACATGCCATTACGATACATGAACCTCTTCGCATGCAAAAAGTTGAACTTTTTGGCAGTATTCCTGCTTATCAATGCAGCGGCACACCAGTTGACTGTGTGAAAATTGCTATTGATAAAATTCTGCACCGCAAACCGGATTTATGTGTTTCTGGTATCAATCACGGCTCTAATGCTGCAATCAATGTCATTTACTCCGGCACGATGTCGGCAGCCATGGAAGCAGCCATTGACGGTATTCCTGCAATAGGTTTTTCATTACTCGATTTTTCTTTTACGGCAGATTTTGAGCCTGCTAAAAAATATATTGAAAAAATTATCCGTGAAGTATTCAACAACGGTCTGCCTAAAGATTGTTTATTGAATGTAAATATACCTGCCGTTGCAGCTGAAGAAATACAAGGTATGCGTATCTGCCGGCAAGCCAATGCGCGCTGGGTGGAAGAATTTGATGAGCGCAAAGACCCCAACGGCAAAAATTATTATTGGCTTACTGGCAAATTTGTAAACAACGATCAAGGGGAAGATACTGACGTATGGGCACTGGAAAATAATTACGTCTCTATCGTGCCGGTTGAGTTTGACTTAACGCATCATTACGGTATTTCCTTTATCAATAAAAATTGGAATTTACACGAAAATTAAAAATTATGAACGAGTCTCAACAAACTTTTTTAGCAAAGACGGATAAAATTATCTATGGTTTTATTTTAGGATTAATCTTACCCTTAATTATGTTTTATGTCTATTACGCATTGAAATACAATCAAATTCCATGGGAAGATTATGTAACTCAAGTAAAAGACATTAGTGTATTACCCAAAATAATCCGCATTTGTACATTTGTCAATCTTCCTGTTTTATTGGCCTTTAATTTCACCAAACAATTTAATATCTGTATAGGATTGTTTGCTGCTTCTTTTATTTATATTACATTCATGTTTTTAGTTCGCTACATCGTGTAATAAATTAAAAATGAAATATTTTATACTGGCAGGCGAACCTTCCGGCGATGAATACGCTGCAAATCTGGCTAATGCTATCCGAATGAAAGATACGCATGCAGAGATTGTGGGTGTAGGCGGAAAGTATATGCAAAATGCCGGAATAGAACTTTTATTTGGTTTAGATCGCCTGGCTTTTATGGGTTTTGTTGAAGTAGCCAAACATTTGTTTACAATTAGAAAAAATTTTAAAGAGATAAAAAGTTGTTTAATACAATATAAACCTGATGTAGTCATTTTAGTTGACTATCCAGGATTTAATTTGCGCATGGCAAAATGGTGCAAGCTAATTGGCTTTAAAGTAGTGTATTACATTTCTCCTAAAATTTGGGCATGGAAAGAAAGTCGGGTGGAGGTAATAAAAAAATACGTGGATAAAATGCTCTGTATTTTTCCGTTTGAGCTGGATTTTTACAAAAAACACGGCTATACGAATGCTGTATATGTAGGTAATCCTCTGGAAATAAAAGAGCAGACACCTATAGATGAAATTAAAACTAAGAATATTATTGCACTTTTACCCGGCAGTCGCAAGCAGGAAATAAAACGGCTTATGCCTGTCTTTATTGAATTGGCACAATTATGTTCTGATAAACAGTTTATCATAGCTGCAATGAGCCGTATGAAAGATGAATATCAAGCTTTCATTCCATTACCACAAAACATGCAACTGGTCTTTGACAATACCGAAAATGTATTAAATACTACTGCATTGGCCGTTGTTTGCAGTGGTACTGCTACCTTACAA
>DAOQII010000124.1:0-6864 GCA_035339455.1 Chitinophagales bacterium | reverse complement strand
CAGTATCTACCTGTGCTTTGATGTTTGGATGCATAAATATTCTGCTGTTTTTAAAAAGCTTAAAATCATGATTTTTTCCTATACTATTGTGTATGCAAATTATTCTTCGTGATTGTTTATCTGCCACTACTTGTGTTTTTAACGTGTGCTTTTTCTTTTTGCCAGAATAGTATTTTCTTTGTTTTTTTTAGGTCGTTCAATGGGTGTCTCTGCTACATCTATTAATACGACCTCAAAGGTATTGTCTGATTGTGTCAATACACGTTTGCCCGGTAACTGTAACGATGGATGGTTGATTAAGGCTTGTTCCACGAATTTTATGGTTCTGCAAACATTACTTTCACTTAAGCCGTATGCAACACCAATATGAAACATAGTACGACATTCTCTTAGATACATTAAGGTCAGTAATAGTTTATCCTCTGTAATTAAATGTGATTTCCTGCCTGTTCTACCTCGTTTACGTACTTTTGTATCATATTCATTAACCGCTTCTACTAATAATTGAAAGGTAGAATTTGTAACGCCTGTTAATCGTTTAAAATCTGTCGATTTGAGTGTCTTTACTTCTTTCCAAAACATCTGCAACTTTAATAAATAATGCCTAATATTTTAATAAAGACTTTTAAACAAATCTGAATTTCGCAAGAGGTCTATTATTTAGCGGCTATCTCTACTTCAAATATTAAAACAGAATTGGCAGGAATGCCGTTATTGTCATTGTCGCCATAGGCATTTTTACTGGGAATAAAGATGATTCCTTTGTCGCCAAAATTGAATTGCCGTATTGATTTGTCCAACCCGTCAATTACTTGTTTAGCCCCTACTTTAAACGTAAAGGGTTGTTTGCGATCGATAGAATTATCAAAAGCAGTATTATCCAGAAACTTACCGATGTAGTGCATCACTACCGTATCTCCTGCTTGTATTTGCTTTTGTGGTGCTATAATGCTGCGAATAAAATAATTTCCATTTCCATCAGGTTGTGCATCAGTTAAGCCATTCTGGCGAAGATATTGTTGTATGGAAATTGAATCAACATAAAACTGCTGTTGTTTCTGTATATCTTTTTGCCGAAAATAAACCTCTCTTCGTTCTACATCGTACAAGTATAGCCGGTAATAAAATGTATGTCTGGATCTACCTTTTTTTTCAACCACTTTTACAAATGCAGAATCTCCTTCATGCATTACAGTAAAAATTTCAGTAACTTCTTTTTCATTGGGTTTATGCTTTAGTTCCATTTCCACACCATCGGCCTTATCAAAAATTCGGGTGTTAAATATTTCCTTGCCTTTATGGTCATATTTTACCAAATGCATCCGTATAAAATCGCCATACATGGGCATAGGTTTACTATTATCTGTAACAGCTACTTTATACTGCATACCGGAGGCTGTTTGCTGCCATTTAGTTTTGGAAAAAGCAGCATTTGCCAGCATCAGGAAAAGGATTATAGCACTTATTGAAATCCGCATTTTATTTTAATATCAAAAACCGTACTTTTTTGTAAAAGTAGGCTTTATAGTTTTATTTTTAGTACATGAAAATTTTGATGGTTTGTTTGGGTAATATTTGTCGCTCGCCTTTGGCTGAGGGTATCATGAAAAACAAGATAAAAGAAAAAGGATTAGACTGGTATGTAGACAGCGCTGGTACTGGTAAATGGCATTTAGGTGCAGCTCCCGACAGGCGTTCTATTGAGGTTGCACAAAAACATGGCATTGATATTTCGGCACAAAGAGCAAGAACTATCCGCAGCAGCGACTACGAAGAATTTGATTTGATTTTCGCCATGGACATTCAGAACTTAAAAGATTTAAGAGGCTGGGCACTGGATAAAGCAGAAGAAAATAAAATCAGTTTGATAATGAATGAAGTTTATCCCGGCGAAAACATTTCCGTTCCGGATCCGTATTTCAATGATGACGGATTTGAGATTGTCTATCAAATGCTCGACAAAGCATGTGATAAAATAATTGAAAGATTTCAATAACAGCTCCGTTTTTGCACTCCTGTATTCTTTTACAGTAAGCAATTGATTTATTATCTTTAAAAGAAAAATGCAAATACGTACCCTCACCTTACTGGATACTTTTACAGAAACACGCAAGCTTACTTTCTATTTTCTAAATAAATTAACGGATGTACAGAAAGAAGCAGAACCCTTAGTAAACGGAATCACACTTAACTCTGCACACTGGAATATGGCACATATTGCCTGGGCTGAGTATTTTCTGATTCATCAGGCATTTGGCGTCAATGAAATAAAATCAGACTGGTTTGATTTAGTAAAAATTGGTTCGCCAAAATGCAAGGCCACAGACTTACCGGCTTTAACGGAAGTATTGGAAACCTTAACTAATGTGCATCAGCACACTAAACAATTTCTTAAAGAAGTAAAAGATAATCAGCTCGAGGAAGACAATCTCATTGACCTTACCATTAGCGGCAAGAAAAGCAAAGGCATGATGCTGATACATGCAATAAGACACGAAGGCATACATGCCGGGCAGATTGACTGGCTTGCAAAAATCACAGCTAAATAAACCAATCCTAAAGTTATGTCGTTGATATACATTATTGATTTGCTGGGTACTTTTGTATTTACCATATCCGGAGCACTGGCTGCGAGTGATAAAGAACATCATCACGATTTATTCAGTGTTTTCTTTACCGGTTTTATAACTGCCATTGGAGGAGGTACTATTCGCGATATCATACTCGGTGCATATCCGGTTTGCTGGATTGCAGATGGTAATTATTTGTTAGCTGTTTTTGCCGGAGTATTGTTTACCCTATTGACTCGTAAACATATTATTCGGATGTCGCGCACGCTCAGTTTATTTGATACCTTGGGAATGGCGATTTATGTAATTATGGGTGTAGAAAAAAGTTTATCCTTGCATGTTTCAGTATATGCTGCTGTAATACTAGGGATGATTTCAGGAATATTCGGTGGTGTTACCCGTGATACTTTGCTCAATAATATTCCGATGATTTTCAGAAAAGAATTGTACGCTACACCATGTTTGCTTGGAGCTTTACTCTATGTGCTTTTACTAAAGGCAGGGATGGAAGCGCAAGTTAACTTCATTGTTTCCGTACTGTTCATTTTTATCTTTCGAATACTCGCTGTAAAGTATAAATGGAGTTTGCCTACACTCACATTCAGAGAATAATTCGAATCAATAAAATAAGCCCGATATAAAATACCGGGCTTATTTTTTGATTAGTTTCTGAACTATTACTTTTTTTTAGCCGCTGCTTTTTTAGGAGCTGCTGCTTTTTTAGGAGCTGCTGCTTTTTTAGGAGCTGCTGCTTTTTTAGGAGCTGCTGCTTTTTTAGGAGCCGCTGCTTTTTTAGGAGCCGCTGCTTTTTTAGGAGCTGCTGCTTTTTTAGGAGCCGCTGCTTTTTTAGGAGCCGCTGCTTTTTTAGGAGCTGCTGCCTTTTTAGGAGCTGCTGCCTTTTTAGGTGCTGCTGCTTTTTTAGGAGCCGGCTTAGCACTTGCTGTTTTCTTTGCCATTTTTTTATTTTTTATTTTGTTTCGTTTTCAACAGTCGAAACTTTACTGTCAGCGATTTTATTTTTTTTACAGATTGAAATCACTATTAAATTTTCTGCAACATAAAAATAATGCAATCTTTAATTGCATGCAACGCTTGAGTTATTCATATATGTTGATAATGTGGAAAAAAGTAAAGCATTAATTACATGATTCACACAAACAAAAATTATTAAGCTGTATTAGATAAAATTTTATTTGCATGAATGAAAACATTTTTATAAAAACAACCATAGTGTGGGTCAATTAGTGTTTATTGGTATTTCGGAGCAATTTGTTTTTGCTGCTTAACACGCGTTAATTAATTGAAAGTGCTTTTACAAAATAAAAAATGAAAAAACCACACTGATATTTTTATAAAACGGAACAGAAAATATATGGATAGCTATTGTGAAGTGTTGACAATTTTTTTTCAGAATCAGCAGATATCCTAGTTTATAATTAATAACAATTGCTGTTTGTATAGAATTTGTATCTTTAAACTTGTAATTATTTTTATGAGAGCAGTTTGGTATTTCACTATTTTTTTCGCCGCAATGTTTTACATGGTTTCTTGTTCATCGTGTAAAAAAAATAAAAACAATCAAGAACAGTTTAACGAGCAAAAGAAAGAAGCGTATGATATGCTTCCTCCGGAACAGCAAGTAATTATTGATGAAGTTACGCACTGGAATGCGTTGCATGATTCGACAAATATTGACAGCCTTGAACAGTTTTATGCTGATCAAGTATTGTTCTTTAAAAAAGTTCGGTCAAAAAAAGATGTTATCGAAATGAAAAAATACCGAATGAAACATGCGGATACTTATCGCGAGCGCATTATTGGCAGAATTGGAATTTACGCAGCCGATACCGGAGATTATAAATGTGAATTTTTAAAGCTCGTTACTATTAACGAAAAACCGAGTGTATTCCATTCTTATCTGATTTTTAAAAAGATGCAGGATAATACATTTCGCATTATTGTAGAAAGTGATAAGGAGTCTGATAACAAAAAGACATTTATTTATGATACCTTATTTACTGCACATGCTATGAGCGAGAGTCTTTCTCAAGGTGATTTTAATGGTGATGGCACAAAAGAAACTCTAATTATACAAGCACCGGAGCAAGACACTCTTGGGAACTATTCTTCCACAACAACAAAAATTACTTTTGATAACCTTGAATTGCCCGAGATTATTTTACAAAATACTGTAGGTGTAAATGTGCTCAACGAGAATGATGTAGACGGCGACGGCTCGGATGATTTTTCCGTAGTAATAAAAAAACCGAATGGAGAATATGGCAATGTAATTCTCTATAGTTTCAAAAGAGGCAATTGGGTAAAACTTGCTGATTTTAGGGCATTGAACAGCGAAGTAAATAAAGCCAGACAAAACTTAATTGACTTTGCAGGAAGCGGAAATATAAAAATTCGTGAAGCGCAAAAAACTATTGATGGGCGAGATACAGTAATTGTAAAAACTATATCTACCTGGGGCGATTAAAAAACACTAAAGCATGCTTATCCCCTTTAACAGACCATTACTTACAGGTAAAGAGTTGACTTGTATTGAGCAAGCCGTCAGGTATGGTAAGATTTCAGGCGACGGATATTTTACTAATTTATGCGAGCAGTTTTTTGAAAACAAATATGACTTCTCCAAGTGCTTACTGACCGCTTCTTGTACAGATGCCTTAGAGATGTGTGCCTTGCTTTTGGATATTCAGCCGGATGATGAAGTCATATTGCCCACTTATACTTTTGTATCTATGGCAAACGCATTTTATATGCGCAGTGCAAAATTAATTTTTGCCGACAGCCGTTCCGATCATCCCGGAATTGATGAACAAAAAATAGAAACACTTATTACCCCAAAAACAAAAGCAATATTAGTCATGCATTATGGTGGTGTAGCCTGTGATATGGATGTTATACGTACATTGGCTGATAAATTTAATCTTGCAGTTGTTGAAGATGCGGCACATGCTATTGACAGTTATTACAAAGACAAACCTCTTGGAAGTTTTGGCGATTTAGCTACTTTCTCTTTTCATGAAACAAAAAATATTACGTGCGGAGAAGGTGGCATGTTGGTTATAAACAGAAAAGACTTGTGCGAACGAGCGGAGATAATTCGTGAGAAAGGCACCAACCGGAAACAATTCATCAACGGAAAAACAGAAAAATACAATTGGGTAGATATTGGTTCCTCTTATCTGATGTCTGATATTAATGCTGCGTATTTATATGCACAACTGGAAGAAATAGAAAACATCCAAACTAAAAGATTGAAAATATGGAATCAGTACTATGAAAATCTAAAAAGTATCAAGGATAAAATAGGATTGCCTTACGTACCGGATTATGCGACTAATAATGCGCATTTATTTTATATGGTTTGTCAGTCAAAAACGGAACGAGATGACTTAATAGAGCATCTGAGAAGTAAAAACATTTATGCTGTTTTTCATTATCAGAATCTTCATCAAAGTCCGTTTTTTAGTTCTCAATACCACGGCAAAGAATTGCCAAATGCACAGGTATATAATGATTGTCTCCTTCGGCTACCATTGTTTTTTGATTTATCTGAAACCGATTTGGACTACATCAGTAAAGCAGTTATTTCTTTTTTTAAGTAAAATATGCCTTTGGCAGTATTTTGTATCCCACTTAAAATTTTTGTTCTACTGCAAATTGTTCTTTCTTTAATTCTGAACATTTTGCTAATTGCAAGAGTATAAATTCTGCCTCTTCTTTTTCAATGCCACGGGCAAATATGACTTGTTTGTCAGGGGTCTCAAATTTTAGTACCGTTCTGCTTTCCTCCACCCAGTTACCATTGCGGTTTACCTGATATACTTCCTTATCACTCCGTAATTGCGCAACTTCACTTATGGGATAAAAATTGCGTCTGTAAAAAAACACCAATGGCTTGTCTGTAATAAAATAATCTTTGCTGACAATAATTCGCTCTCTACCCCAAAACAACCAGATAAAGAAACTGGCACCTGCCATTCCTAACGCAAACCATGATAAGATGGCCAATATCATTCCGGCTTTATACCAAAAAAAATGAAGCCGCAGCGTGATATTAATAAATACAAATAACACAAAAACCCAGGCAAGCGTAGCCAATATCATAGCCACTAAAGCCGCTGTATTTTTCTTGAGTGCTATGCGGATTTCAAGCAGGTCATTTTTTTCTATAATTTTTATACGATCTGACATCCTGTTAGTTAAGCTGGAGTAAGACAGAAACAAGCTTATTAAGCTTGTTCTATCTTGGCAAAGTTTGTTTTTTCACATCCAAATA